>CANPHE010000021.1 GCA_947573795.1 uncultured Alistipes sp.
AACCGTTGGGACGAGCCCTCCAGGCCAAGGCGAAGATCGCCGTACCGATCACGGCAGGACTGACCCCTATTCTGGCCCACATCACCACCAACGGTATCTCCAAAGAAATCTACATCCAGTGTTCGGTTCCTGCCGACAAATGGAACCAAGCCAAAGAGCGGGCGACCGGCAAAGACAAGCTATGTTAGCAGGTCAATTCCTATTTGGACGATTATCGTGCAAGGATTCTCGCCGTGCGGCAGGAGCTGATTGCCAAAGGTTACGAGTGCAATTGCATTCAGATTAGGGAGCGCTTGCAGAATCCTACCATGCTTTCGATTATGTTCCTTGCAAAATTGGAAAAATACTGCAAGAAACGACAGACGGAAGTCGGCATGCGGACTATTTAACTAACGGCGAATAAGTATCATCGGGTATTGCGGTATTTAAAAGAATATATTGTTACACATTACAGTAGAGAGGATATTTTGCTTTCGACTGTCGGTTACGAGTTTCTCGACGGCTTTAATACGTTTTTGCAAACAGCCTATAACTGCAAGCACAACGGCGCTGTGAACCTGCTCGATTGCGTGAAGAACTTCACCCGTTACTGTCTACGCATCGAATGGATTGAGAAAGACCCATTTCGGAACTACAAACTCAAAGAGGAGCACAACAAGGAGAAAGACCACCTAACAAAAGAGGAATTAGAGACGCTGGAGCGAAAGAGGCTGCCCAACGAACGGCTGGATCGGATTCGGGATGTCTTTGCTTTTTATTGTTTGACCGGTTTGGCATTCATGGATGCAGAGCACTTGCGGCAGGAACATATCCGTACGGATGATAACGGAACGTAAGCCGCGAGAAAAGACGGCCGTTTTGAGTCGTATTCCGTTGTTGCCGTACCCGTTGGCTTTGCTGAAAAAATACGAACGGGATGCAGAGGTACGAACGGCAGGTAAACTGTTGCCGGTTCCCAGCAATCAGAAGATGAATGCTTATCTGAAAGAGATTGCCGACTTGTGCAATATTCCGAAGAATCTGACTACACCGTAACAAAACATACCTTCGCTTGTTTGGTTGTGGAATACGGAATGCCGATCGACTGCGACAGGATTTGGATGACCGAAATGGAGTTGGCGAAGTTATTCGGAGTTATCGTTCGGACGATTCGAGCGACGATCAAAGGCTCGGTATTGTGTCAACATTGGCTAACAGCAAGGTGCGTATCGAGTAACTCGATACCTTTTGAGTTACTCAAAAGCCTTGGCTATTCGCCTTCGTTTTCTCGCCTCGGCAGAGCATAAACTTCGTTCAGCTCTGCACTCGGCTTGCTGAAAACGTTGCCCTGACAGGGAGCAATCGCATCTCTGAAGTCGGACGATTATAATCGCAATAGCCAATGTCCGAAAACGTTGTTGCTGAATTAAAATGAGCTTTACAACAAACCGAACGACGAAATAATTCGTTATTTTTGCAAAAAAGTTACGGAATGGAACGATTGGAAGTATTCGACTGTTCGAATGTCTTGATAGCGAGTTTTTTCACCGATGACCGGGGCTGTGCCCACGAAAACCGGGAGCATACGCTTATCTATTTGTGTTCCGGCGAGCTCGAAATCGAAGAGCGCGGCAAGAAGACTGTGTTGCATCCGGGCGAGTGCGCTTTCATGAGGCGGGATAACCGGGTGTGGTTGCAGAAACATGCCGATGCCGAGCATCCGTATCGTTCCGTCGTGTTGAAATTCACGAAACCGTTTCTGCGGGAGTTCTACCGAACGCTCGATCGGAAAACGATTCCCGCGGAATCGAAGCGCGGGAAAGTGAGCCTGCGGGTATTGCCGAATAACCGGCCCGATATCCGCAGTCTGTTCGAGTCGGTGATTCCCTATTTCGACGCGGGCGTGCAGCCCTCCGACGACGTGTTAAAGCTCAAGATGATCGAAGGGGCTTATGTACTGCTCAACACGGATCGGAACCTCTATGCTTCGCTGTTCGATTTCGTCGATCCGTGGAAAATAGATATCATCGACTATCTGAACGAGAACTACATGTATGACCTGTCGATGGAGGAGATCGCAAGCTATACGGGCCGCAGCTTGGCGACATTCAAGCGCGATTTCGCCAAGGTGAGCGATTTGACGCCGCAGAAATGGCTTATCAAACGACGGTTGGAAGCGGCGCACGAGTTGATAAAGTCCGGCAAGAAACGAGTGACGGAAGCCTGCTTCGATGTCGGGTTCAAGAACCTGTCGCACTTCTCGAAAGTCTATAAGGAGACCTACGGTTATGCCCCCAGCATGATTTGAGCCGGGAGGAAATCCGCAATGAACCTCACGACAAAGCAATTTGAGCCTCGCAGCAAAGCCGCTGCGGGGCTCTCTCTTTACCTTTGCAAAAAAACATCATGGAAAAGGATATTTTCGCAAGGGATTTGAACGGCGAGATGGTTTCGCCCAATGACGCAGGCTACGAAGAGCTGATTGCCGACATCTTCGCCACGATGAAGACGGCCACGGAGATGAACACGGGCTACCGCACGCCCGAAGAGATCCACGAATTTATGGGGTGTATCCTCGGTAAGCCGCTCGACGGGAGCACCACCGTACTGCCGCCGCTCTACATCGACTACGGCAAGCCCGTGACTATCGGCAAGGGTTGTTTTATCCAGCAGTGCTGTACCTTCTTCGGACGCGGCGGCATCACCATCGGTAACGACGTATTTATCGGCCCCAAAGTGAATCTGATAACGATCAACCACGACCCCGATCCCGACAACCGCAGCGCCACCTACGGACGCCCCATCGTCATCGAGGACAAGGTGTGGATCGGTATCAACTCCACGATATTGCCGGGTGTCAGGATCGGTTATGGAGCCATCGTCGGCGCCGGCAGCGTGGTGACGAAAGACGTTCCGGCCATGACCGTCGTGGCAGGCAATCCGGCAAGAATCATTAAAACAATCGAACCCCGATAAACTATGGAAGAAAAAAGAGGAATCGGCCGCCGCGGTTTTTTGAAAACGGCGGCATTGGCAGGAGCCGCTTGCATCATGCCTGCCGGGCTGGACAAAGTTTTTGCAGTCGAACCCGCAAAGGCGGAGACACCCCGAAACGACGCCGAAGTTGCCCGAATCCGGGGACATCGCATATTGGGTTCGGGCAAAGCGGCCTTCGAAGTCTCCGCCCTCGGTTTCGGCGTGATGGGCATGACCTACAACCGTAGCCAGCACCCGGACAAGAAACAATGTATCCGCCTGCTGCACGAAGCCGTGGAGCGTGGCGTGACGCTTTTCGACACGGCGATCATCTACGGGCCGCTGACCAACGAGAATCTGGCCGGCGAAGCCCTCGCCGAGTTCAAGGGGAGAATCAACGTGACGACCAAATTCGGACACGAGGTGATCGACGGCAAGGGCACGGGGCGTCAGGACAGCAGCCGCAAAACGGTACGTCGATACTGCGAAGACTCGCTCCGCCGGCTACGACTCGAAACGCTGCCGATGTTCTACCAGCACCGCGCCGACCCCGATACTCCTGCTGAAGAGGTGGCGCAGACCATCGCCGAACTGATGAAAGAAGGCAAGGTGCAGCATTGGGGCATGTGCGAAGTGAGTGCTGAGACCATCCGCCGGGCGCATGCCGTATGTCCGCTGACGGCCATTCAGAGCGAATACCACCTGATGCACCGCGACGTGGAGACGAACGGCGTGTTGGATGTCTGCCGCGAGCAGGGTATCGGCTTCGTGCCGTACAGCCCCATCAACCGGGGATTCTTGGGCGGCGGCATCAACGAATACACGGTCTTCGACCCGACGAACGACAACCGCCAGACTTTGCCGCGTTTCCAGCCGGAGGCGATCCGGGCCAACACACGCATCGTGAACGTGCTGCAACAGTTCGGGCGCACGCACGGCATGACCTCTGCACAGGTGGCCCTCGGCTGGCTGTTGCAGAAAGCCCCGTGGATCGTACCGATTCCCGGAACGACGAAACTTTCGCATCTGGAAGAGAACCTCCGTACGCTCGATTTCAACCTCGCCGCCGAGGAGTGGCGCGCGCTCGAAACGGCCGTTGCCGCCATTCCCGTCGTGGGCGACCGCTACAACGCAGAGCAGCAGCGGCAGGTCGGACGCTGAGAATCCGTAAAAAAGGTAGCTTAATCCGTAATCGGTCTATCGTCCGGACGGCAAAACGGCCTTACCTTTGACAAAAAATAATCGGGATCGCAGTCGCACGGACTTTTCGGAAACGAAGCCCGTTTGCCGAAAGCCGAAGCGGCGATAAACCAAGATACGGATATGAGAAAATTAGTATGGGTTGCGCTCTCCGCAGTTCTTTGTTCGTGCGGAATGGCATCGAAAAGAGATTGCCGGCATCGGAATACGAAAGCGCCGACGGTCGTCGGTGCGGAGCACGGAGACAAAGCCAAGTGTGCCAAGGAGCCGATGGCGGCCGACGGCATCGTGCGGCTGTCGAAAATCGAGGTTTACCCGCAGTACCTCGACGAGTATATGAAATACGCGACCGAGGTGGGCGAAATTTCGCTGCGCACCGAGCCGGGCGTGCTGACCATGTACGCCGTCGGCGAAAAGGAGAATCCCTGCAAGATCACCATTCTCGAAACCTATGCGAGCCGGACGGCTTACGAAAAGCATATTGCCTCGGAGCATTTTCAGAAATACAAGCAGGGAACGCTGCATATGGTAAAATCATTGGTATTGTCCGACCAGACGCCGCTCAACCCTGCCAGCCGAATCGATAACTTCATTCAATAAAGAATCATGAACAAAATCATTTTAATTTTCCTATTCAGCTTTCTAACACTCCATGTTATGGCACAGCAAAAAATAGTACAGACCGCCGGGCGCGACCAGTTAGGCGAGTTCGCTCCCAAATTCGCGGAGCTCAACGACGATGTTCTTTTCGGCGAAGTATGGAACCGTCCGGGGCTGAGCCCCCACGACCGCAGCATGATTACCGTAGCGACGCTGGTCGGCAAGGGAATCATCGATTCGTCGCTCGGACACCACTTGCAATTCGCCAAGGCCAACGGCGTGACGCGGACCGAGATTTCGGAGATGCTCACCCACATCGCCTTTTATGCCGGCTGGCCCAATGCGTGGGGCGCATTCCGGTTGGCCAAAGAAGTCTGGGCCGAGGACACGACCGGCGAGGATGCCAAGGCGGCCTTCCAGCGCCAGATGATCTTTCCCATCGGCGAGCCAAACACGGCGTATGCGAAGTATTTCATCGGCAACAGCTACCTCGCCCGCATTTCGTCGGAACAGGTTCCCATTGCCAACGTGACGTTCGAGCCCCGTTGCCGCAACAACTGGCATATCCACCGTGCGACCAGTGGTGGCGGACAGATGTTGATCGGCGTAGCGGGTCGCGGCTGGTATCAGGAGGAGGGCAAACCCGCCGTAGAGATTCTGCCCGGTACGGTCATCCACATTCCGGCGAACGTGAAGCATTGGCACGGTGCGGCGGCCGACAGCTGGTTCGCACACCTGGCGTTCGAAATCTCCGGGGAAAATGCCTCCAACGAGTGGCTCGAACCCGTCATCGATGAAGAGTATGATAAATTGAAATAGTATCAGGACTTCTCAACAAAGCAAATTAAGCCTCGCAACAAATACGTTGCGGGGCTTTGCTTATTCCTGCTTCGTATTCAGGTTTCCCATTTCGTCGAACATCTCCCGGTGCTCGTTGCCCCATGCATCCATCATGCGGATGATCGGCACGAGCGAGCGACCGAGTTCGGTTAAAAAGTATTCCGATTTCATCGGCACGGTATCGTATACCACCCTGCGCACGATGCCGACCGCCTCCAATTCGCCGAGCTGTTGTACCAGCACGCGCCTTGTCGCACCTTTTATGGCACGCTGGAATTCCACGGGACGGTGGATGCCTTGGGTCATGCAGTTAATCAGATAGGGTTTCCGCTTCGCACCCATGACGTACTGCGTAATTGTTACGCCGCAGTCCAAATCGATCGGAGGTATCTTATATTCGTACATCGGTTGCAAAGGTAGGTAAATACCGCGATAGGAAAAAAGAATCATACCGTGATAAATTTATCACATATTGCAGTTGCATAGTGCCTTATCTAATTTTGCAGCCAGAAATACAGCAAATGTATGAAACGATTTTGGCAACTACATACAGTTTTATACTAAGTCGGCCCTAACGTCCTATCACGTTGCGGGTTGTAGCAGAAGTCCCCTCCGAGGAGGGGATTTACGGCGCGTCGCTTTCAGCAACAACTGTGCGCCGTTTCTGCTGCTGCGGCTCGGCAATTCGAACCAGTTCGATTGCACTCGCCTTGCACCGCAGTTAGGGGAAGGTCAGATCTGTAAACGCGGCCAAAGGCCGCGAGACAACGACGGTCCTAAGAGCGCTAACGTGCGAAAAACCAGCGAGGTGTAAAGTTGTATATAGTTACTATGATTTTTAACCGCAGGGGTGCTTGCAATCCTCTCAATGACATGCAGTATGGCTCAAATCAATGAACGGGAAATTCTGTCGGACCGTTTGTGCGACAAGTTGTGCGCCGCGGCGCATGAGAAAAGTAAGGAGTTAGGCATCGACATCAGCTTCGCCATTGCCGATCGTAACGGATTGCCTCGTGTCTACCGGCGTTACGGCGATGCGCTGGTATTGAGCATCACGCTCGTACCGGGCAAGGCGTACACGGCGGCCGTTACGCAATGCAAGACGAAAGACGTAGCGGCGGCAGCGGCCGAAGGCGCTCCGTTGATGGGTATCCAGACGAACGATCCGCGCATCACACTCGTCGCGGGCGGTTATCCGCTTTTCGTGGATGGAAAGATCGTCGGAGCGATCGGCGTAGGCGGCGGCACCGAAATGCAGGACTGCGAAATCGCCGAACACATAGTGAAGGTATTCGAGCATTTCGTCGAATGAAAAATCCGATCCTCCGAACAGTCGGTCGAGCCCCGCAACGAATACGTCGCGGGGCTCTGTTTTGGGCTTTGTAAATATTCATACTCTTGCATCGAAAGGTGAATTATACTTTTGCGATTTTCGCGGGATATGCTCAATGGATTTGCTCGATCTGTTCCGAAAAGAAGAGGATGCAGAAATCAAATGACGAAAAATGCCGGATGAACTTTACGGCAAAATGAATTGAGCCGACGAACAAAGCCCGTTCGTCCGATTCCGGTTATATTTGCAATATAAACCAATAAATATGAAAAAGTTTTTGTATCTTCTTTTCGCAATGGCCATCGTAGTGGGATTGAACGCCTGTTCTCCCGACGACGACCCGGTGAACGAACCGCCCGTAGAAAATCCCGGCACACCGGATGCTCCCGATGAGCCTAAGAATCCGGACCCCAATCCGAATCCGACAACGGGAAAGGCGCTCATCGTCTATTACAGTTTTACAAACAACGTGCATACCGTCGTGGGCGACCTGCGCACGCAGATCAAAGCCGACGTAATACGGGTGGAACCGGCCGAGAAAGGACTCGATTACGCGGCGAACAACTACGCCATCGGCAGCGCGCAGATTCAGGCCATACGGAACAATCCCGGCAGTGCTTCTTCCTATCCGGCAATCGACCCCGTAGAGGTGGACTTCGGGCAGTACGGCACCATCATCGTGGCGGCTCCACTTTGGTGGAGCAACATGGCGGCTCCTTTGCAGACGTTCCTGTTCCATCACGGTGCGGAGATGGCCGGCAAGCGTATCGGTCTGATCGTATCGAGTTCGAGCAGCGGCATCAGCGGCGTGGAATCGGACGCCAAGCGGTTGATTCCCGACGGAAACTTCCTGACGCCGAGCCTTTGGATTCGTTCGTCCCAGACATCCGACTGCCACTCGATGATAGTCCGGTGGCTGAAAGAGACAGGATTCACGAAATAAACCGCAAATATGAAAACAAGAACGCTTTTATTCATTGCTGTCATTTTTTTATTCACGAGTTTACAGATTATGGCACAGAATAACGACAAACACATCCTCGTCGCCTATTTCTCGGCGACGGGAACGACAGCACGAGCCGCCGAAAAATTGGCGGATGTCACGGGCGGCGAACTTTATGCGATTACGCCCGTCGAATCTTACACGAGTGCCGACCTCGACTGGAACGACAAGCAGTCGCGCAGTTCGGTGGAGATGAAAGACCCGAAATCGCGGCCGGCACTCAAGGGCAAAAAGGAGAATATCGCCGATTACGATGTCGTCTTTATCGGTTATCCCATTTGGTGGGACCTTGCGCCGCGCGTTGTCAATACATTCATCGAAAGCCACAACCTGAAAGGCAAAACCGTCATTCCGTTCGCCACCTCCGGAGGCTCCACGCTCGCAGGCAGCGCGTCAGCGTTGAAGAGAAGTTACCCCTCCCTGAACTGGAAAGAGGGACGGCTTCTCAATCCTACCGACGAGAAAACTATCTGCACGTGGATCGAGAAATTAGGATTCTAACCGCTTACAAATGAAAGTATGATAACACCCTTATTTATCGGCGGTCTGGGCATGCAGGAGGTGTTGCTGATCGCATTGGTCGTATTGCTGTCATCACACTCTCGCTCGTCTTGTCGATGTGGTAGCCGTGCGAAGTAAGAACAGATAGTAAATAATAATGAAAAAAGTCATTCATTTTAAGGAATAAATCTACTCCGCTGGCTATATACCATCAAATACAAGGCAAACATACAAAGATTTAATTATATTATGGCAGAACATTTAGTCGGTACCGTTACGGAAGAACTTTTCCGCGAATTTGACAAAGCCTTGCAATCGTTTTGCAATGAAGAACAAGATAGAATAGTTGTTTTCCGCATGACGAAGCTGCGACACGTAATACACAATGTCGTTTCTTGGAAATAGCGCTCGGTTATATCAATACAGCACTGGACTTGTTACGTCGTTATGATGACGAACAAGGAGCAATAGCCCCGAAAACACTGCACCGCTGGACGGGAACGCTCGTTGAAATGGTGGAACTTTATCAATAATGGCTGTAACGACATTAAAGAACAGGCATCCTTTTTCAGCCGGATATTTGAATTAAGGAACGAACCTGCTACGATACCTATTTGGACATCAAACGTCGCAAGAACAATAGCCGGACATACTTTTCTCGACAAGATGCGTGAGCGTCTGAACCTGCGGATGCAGCACGACGATGAAAAGGAGCGCGAGCGCCGCAAATAACCCTTGTTTCCAACCGCGCGGGACAATAATCTGTCTCGCGTTTTTTGTGTAGTTTAACACCAATCGGTCACATTTCGATCACCTCGGGGCATTGCGATAGAAACGCGCAGAATTCGACTTATCTTGCACTCGAAACCCAATTTATCGAGTATGAAATGAGTAGTGTTTGGGGAAATCTGCAAGCCCACGCCCGCCGACTGACCGACACGATACGACGGCTCGACCGCCATTTCAATCCCGCCGCCGAAAGCGGCTGAATAGGCAATACCGAAGTCTGCCGCCGACTCCATATCTCGAAACGGACGTTGCAATACCTCCGCAACAGCGGAAAACTGCCGTATTCGACGCTCGGTAATAAATGTTATTACAAACCCGAAGATGTGCGAGCACTGTTCGACAAAAACCTGACGGCCCAATGCAGATAAGCGATGAACAAGAAACGACAATTAACGAGGAATGTATTATTACGTACGATACACCCGAATACAAAGCGTTGGCAGAAGCCATGCGCTACGCAGCACAAACAGTCGATAAATTGATTGGAGGGCTGAACCGTCCTTATTGGGCGAACGCCACCTAACGACCGAGCAGATGATGACACGTTTCCATATTTCCCGCCGCGCCTTGCAAGACTATCGGGATAGAGGAATCATTCCTTATACTTCTATCGGCGGAACGCTCCTTTATCCCGGATCCAAAATCAACGAGGTGCTGGAGAAGAATTATTACAAACTGACGGACTGAAAACCTACAATAATGATAACAATATAAGCGGGCATTGCCCGCTTATCTTTCAATATACTTTAATACTAATGTTATTAATGCGAAACATCTATTGAAGAAATAATCATAATAAGCATCGTCAATTATATCGATTTTTGATGTTTCATGATGCCTGATGCGATACTCATTGCCAATATCGGTTAATGCTTTGAATTCTGCATTAAATAAACTTATATAATGTTCATTGTTATCGGATAGATCGCTTATAAGTCGTGTCACAGATTCTTTCTTATCTATATCCTTCGTTACATAAATTGTTTTTAATCGTTCCAATGCATCCCATATTTTTTCTGACGCAAGTCGATGAATTTCCGGTTTCGGATTCTTATATAGGCTTATAGCTTCGAATATCAACGAGCGTAACCCATTTTCAGGAGTTTGATCAATTACCTTTGATTCTTGTCTGATAAAATCATCGGCTTCGGTTATTCGTTCAATTTGTTTATTAGCTGTTAGGGTATATGTCAAGCCTGTCAAATCGAAGATTCTGTTAATCTCTTCTCGAAAATCAACGAATGCAGCGTCGGAAGCTTCATCAAAAACAAAATCCCCTCTAAAACAACCATCTTCATGCTGGGAAACGATCGTTTTTATATGTAACGCCATAAACTCGATGTAATCCAATAGAGCGTATGGATCTTTTCGGGACTGTCCTAATTTTCTTTTTGGCGTTCCTTGCCAATAGTTATCAGCATGAAAGCGGGGAATTCGATATTTGAGTTCTCGTATCAAATCCCTATTATTAACACTATGTATTGAATCATCATAACTATACCTATCAGGAAAATCCGCAGCCAAATTATCATAGTATTTATCACAGCATTCATTAAGCATCTGATATTTCTCTCGATCGATTAAATCTGTCTTGATTTTAATATCTCGAAGTGCATGACGCTCACTGAAAAGTTGTTCCATGACATTTTTTTTGCAAAAATACTAAATATATCAATAGCTATTTGGCAGGTGAGAATTAATTTATACATTTGCAACGTATTGAAAAGCTGAACAACGGCAAGCAATCCGATGCTCTTTGCGCACCGCCAAAGCGTGGTACAACGGAATGTTCTTTTGCAATACGACTGATATACAGCGACCTCAAAATGCGGGTGCGGCACCGTTTTCCGCTCAAACAATAAAAGGACAGCTAAAAGGCTGTCCTTTTTACTTTTCAGGATAACGAGACTTGATGCGAGCGACCCCAAACGCCCCTTCCAGGGGTTGGGGGTGTCAACAAATAATCGCGAAACCACCCACGCAAAGCGGGGGCCGTTTCCACTCAAAAAAGCAAGAGGCTGTCTAACCATAAAGTTAGGCAGCCTCTTGCGTATGTCGTAAACAAGAACGCAGCACGCCCCGGAGCCTCGTCAATCGTCGTAACCGTTGGGACGAGCCCTCCAGGCCAAGGCGAAGATCGCCGTACCGATCACGGCGGCGGCAATCAACGCCGAAAGTGCCGTATTCCAGCCGGTCCGCTGTACGAGCAGTCCGAGGCCCCAGCCCGAAACGACCGTACTTCCGTAGCCGAACAGCCCGCAGAATCCGCCCGCCGTGGCCGCGGCCCGTTTGGTCGCGATATTGGCCGCAGCGATGCCCACGAGCGCCTGAGGGCCGTAGATGAAGAATCCGGCCGCCATAAGGATCGCGACCGCTACGGCGAGCGGTGTTTCCCGGTCGAGGGCATAGAATCCGGCCAGGCAAAGGGCCGCCATCGACATGCAGACGACGCAGGTTCGGGGAGCCCGCCCGCCGAACAGCCGATCCGTAGCCCACCCGGCGGCGAGCATGCCGGCGATGCCGGCGATCTCGAAGGCCGCAACGCTCCAGCCGGCGAGGCTGATATCTATATGCAGATGTTCCTTGAGCATCGTGGGCCCCCAATCCAATACGGCGAAACGTACGACATAAACGAAGAAGTTGCCCACAGCGATGATCCAGATCGTAGGATTCAGAAAAACCTTACGACGCAGGAATGCCTTATACTCGGCATTTTCTTCGGCCCGGGTTTGCGGTTGCCGCTCGATGGTTTTTCCGGTTTTCAGTTCGGGAAGCCCGACCGACGAAGGCGTGTCCCGCACGAGCGCCCAGACGATCGCGGCGCCGAGCAGAGCGACCGTCGCCGGCAGCAGGAAGCACCAGCGCCAATGCTGGGAGAGCAGCGACGAGGCGTCGAACCACGCATCCCAATTCAACCCGACCGCGTAACCGCAGAACACGATGGCCAGTCCCGCACCGATCGAGTGGGAGGTATTCCACACGGACATTTTGGTCGCCAACCGCTGCGGCACGATCCAGTGGGTCATCAGCCGCGTGCAGGGCGGTACGCCCATGCCCTGAAACCAACCGTTGAGGACCCAGAAGATGCCCAACGCCAACACCGAGGAGCTGAAACCGAACAGCAGGTTGCAGATCGCGCAGAAAACGAGCCCCGTCACGAGGAAACGGCGCGCATCGCTGCGGTCGCCCCAAATGCCGTTGACGAATTTCGAGAGTCCGTAAATCACGCCGTGAAGCGTGAGGAACAATCCGAGGTCGGATTTCGAAATGCCCATCTCCTCGTTCAAATAAGGCATGGCGATGCTCAGATTCTTGCGCACGAAGTAGAAAAGCGCATATCCGAAGATACACATCGCGATGGTACGGAATTCCCAGTATTTGAAACGCCGTATCTGCTCGGAGGTCATACCGGCATAGGCCGGGTTCGAGGATTCGGTCTTCATCGCAGTATCATTTTCGCGAACGGCTGCGCAGCGCGCAGTCCTGCAAAGCGTGAATCTCCCGGCGCGAACGAGGCAGTTCGACGAACTCCGAGGGATAATCGGTTTCGATGATATCCGGTTCGGCCAGCAGCTCCCGCAAATAGGCCGTATTGCGGTCGCGGGCATTCTTCACCTTGTCGGAGGTCTCCACGATCGAAGTCATCGTCATCACGCCCCGGGCATGCAGCAGATCGTAGACCTCCTGCAACCGGGGATCGACGGCCGTACGGATATAGGCCATGATGTAGCGCCACGGAATCGGCGAAGCGTCGTAGGCCTCGAAATCCGCCCGCGAACTGATTTCGACGCAGAACATTACCTGCCGGATACCGCTGTTCCAGTAGCAGAGCGCTTCGTCGAGAGATCGGACGCTCAGCACGATGTTATGATACTCCGCCCAATCGCCGCCGGGCTGCAACTGCCGGATGTAATAGTCGATACTGGCCCGACGCACGCGATCGCTTACCCCTTTCGTATTGACGTACTTGTTGTCGAAGTTGAACACCACCTTGTCCTTGCCCCACTCCAGCATATCCTTGAGTCTCGGAATCTTGTAGGGGGTCTCCTTCCGGTGGCGATCGACCAGGGCGAACTGCTGCAACTCCTCGTAGGTATAGTCGGAAACACGCCCCTTACCCGTCGTCGTGCGGTCGATCGTCAGGTCGTGCATCAGCACCGGTATGCTGTCTTTCGTGAAGCTGAAGTCGATTTCGAAAAAGGTCGGCAGCAGCGAAAGGGTCTTTTCGCACGACTCGATACAGTTCTCCGGATACCCCGCCATCATGCCGCCGCGATGGCCGCTGACGACGATGTCGCGATCGGGAGAATAGGTAAAATAGGCCTGCAACTCCTCGATGGAGCCGATCCGCACGGCATGCGCCTCCGGCGTCCGGGCCTGAACCCGGGCAGCCGGTGCGCAACACATGCAGCCGATCGCGACCCACAATTTCCAATTATTCATGTCGGACGGTTTTATCGGTTATCGTTCGACCTTGCCGACCCGGCGTTCCGTCGGGTTGCCGGGTCCCACCTTCAGCAGAACGACGCCGTGCGGCGCCACCTCCGCGGTGTAGGTCTCGCCCAGTTCGAGCGTCGCGATATCCTGCTGACGCCACAGATCGCGGATGGTCTTCGTCCCGCGCATACCGAGCTGACGCAGCGTGAACTTCATCTCGGCGGGTTTCTCGCCGCGGTTGAACAGTCCCACGGCGACCGACCCGTCTTCGAGATGCTTGACGTAGATCACCTTGCTGTTTCCGTCCCGCCAGATCGGAGCGGCCTGGAGCCCGAGCGGGTCCTGATTCACGTCGATCACCTCGTCGTTGGTCAGCAGGCTGAGCGTAAAATCGTCCAGTTTGTCGATGGGGCATCCGATCAGCAGCGGCGCGGCCAGCAGCGACCACAGCGAAATGTGGGTATACTGTTCATCGGCCGTAAGGTTCGTGCGGTGGAGTTTCGGGCCCCAACCGACCATGCCGACGACCAGCATGTCGGGATCGGCCCAATGGCCCGGTCCGGTGAACGCGAGCCAGCGCTCGTGCGCGAAGCCGATCGAGCTCATGCTCTTCCAGGTATCGCGAATGTCGCCCGTCGTGCGCCAGCACTGGCACAGTTCCTTCCACATCGGGGCGTCGGCATAGGGCGCATTGTTCGAAATGCTGTACACGATATCGCGGCCGCATGCACGCAACGCCTCGTACATCTCCTCAGTATAATAGCGATCGTTGGGCGACCAGTCGTATTTCAGGTAGTCGATCCCCCAGTCGGCCCACTGCTTCACGTCGGCCTTCACGAACGAATATTCGCCGTGGATATACATCTCCCTGCGGTCTTTCCAATAATCGCCGCCCGGCTTCTGATAACGGTAATGCTCGTTGCAATACCCCTTTTCGATCCATTCGTTCACGCCGTCGGCTCGATCGGAATAGCTTCCCACGTGGGCGGCATAGGTTCCGATCCACGGCGTGGAGTAGATGCCGATCTTGAGGCCCAAGGCATGGATTTCGTCGGCCAGTCCCTTCATATCGGGGAATTTCGTGTTGGGTTGGATGGCGTTGTATTTTCCGCCGCGCTGCCCCTGCCAGCCGTCGTCGATATTGATATAGGTCCAACCGTGATCGACCAATCCTTTCTCGACCATGGCGCGGGCCGATGCGAGTACCTGCTCCTGCGTCACGTCGCGCGCCCAGCAGTTCCAGGAGTTCCAGCCCATCGGAGGCGTCAGCGAAATGGCGTCGCCCACGACGATTTTCAGATCGCGTTCGTTGCTGCCGAGCGCATTTTCGGCCTTCAGCCGGACGACGTATTCCCCGGCTTTCTTCACGCGCCCCGTAATGCGTCCCGTCCGGGAGTCGAGTTTCAGCCCTTTGGGCAAACCTTCGGCCGAGAAGGTCATGGGGCGTGCTCCGGTGGCCGCCACGGTAAAGAGGAACTCCGATCCGGGACGGACCCCGAAAATCCGGGCTCCGTTAATGCGCGGAGTCTCGGCGGGTGCCGGAGTCAGGATACGGGCCGACAGATCGGGCGTTTCGGAGCGTGCGAAACCGATCTCGGTCTGAAAAAGAGAGCCCGCCGCCAGCAACGGAAATGCGATGAATCGAATGATTTTTTTCATCGGAATGTAATTTTATGACAATTGGAATTAGGTAACCTATACGGCTTTACACCTCGTCGGTTTTTCGATGGCATTTTCTTGGGACGATCGGTGCGAAATGACAGCCCCAAACCCGAATCCGTGTAAATTCGCCGATCACGGCCCGGAATTATTTGCTTACCAGGTCGAAATCGTACTTGATATTCTTAAATTCGTCGTAATCGGTCGTCGGCGCCGCCGTGCAGACATAGGGTGCGCGCGAGCCGTCCGTTTTCTCAGCCCGAATCTCGTAGGGTTCGTCCGGATATTTGAGCGTCCCCTTGTAGAGGTGCTGGCAGGAGGTCGTGGTGAACCCGGCTCCGTAAACCTGATAGATCCAGTAGGCGGCCCACAGGTCGTGCAATTTCTCCGTACGGCCCGCACTCGACGTGTAGTTGGTCATTTGCCCGATCTTCTCGCCCCGCTGATACAGCGTTACCGTCCAGCTGCCGTCGTGTTCGATGTTCCAGACATTGACAAGGATATCGTCGGCTCCGAGTCCGTAGTTGTAAGGACCGTATTTGTCCTTCATCGTGGCATCCAGGCCGCCCTTGTTCTGCTTGTCGTGGGAAAAAGTCTGGTTGCCCCGGTATACCCGCATCTGGAAATCCTCGTCGCGGCCGGTGGCCTTGAAACGCCAATCCGCGATGTGCGCGCCCTCGATGTCGTAAACGGCATAACCGTTGGGGGTTCCGTCGCCGTTGAACGAGGCGTGCCAGAATGCGCCGCACGCCGCGCCCTGGATGTGTTCGTAGATCGTTTTCCCGTTGACGGAGTGGATATAATTCTGGTTATAATGCGTATGGCCGATCATCAGATGGGCTTCGGCATACTCCGAGAGCAGTTCCAGCACCTCCCGGCGGTAACGTTTGTCCGAATGGCAGTAGCTCGCACCGCCCCGGAACGGGACATGGCAGCAGAGAACGACCATCTTGTCTTTGGGGACGTACGACAAATCCCGCTTGAGCCATTCGAACTGCCAGTCGTAGAATCCGGCGGCGAATTCCCGGTCCTCCCCCAGGTCGGGGATTTCGCCATGAAGGACGTTATCCATCGAGACGATGTGTACGTCGCCGCGGTCGAACGAATAGTTCTGCGGTCCGAAATACTTCTGAAAATTCTCGACGCTCTTCCAGTAGGTCGACGTCACGCTGTTATCCGCTTCGTTCAGATGATCGTGGTTGCCGATCGTCTGGAAGAAAGGCACGCTGCCGGCGATCGACGCCATGGCCTTCTTCATAGCCTCCCAGATGGCCGTGCGGTTATTGTCGGTAATGTCGCCCAGCGTAATGCCATAGACGGGAGAGCCCGCATCCCGGTATTCGTCGGCGGTTTTCTTCAGGTCGGGAATCGTCTCGTCCTGGAAACGGGAGAGACTCTTTTCGTTGCGGCACTGCGGATCGGCCATGCAGAAAAGCCGGAACTTCGTCTCCTTGCCGTTCGGAAGGCGCGTCAATTTGAAATCCTGGCGGAAAACCTTGACGCTAAGATCGATTTTCCGATAAAAATAGGGCAATTCCGCCTCTGCGATCACCGAACGGTAAATCGCGTAATCGGCAGGCGTCGAGTAGAAGATCAATGCGGCACGGCTGTCGCGCACCAGCTGGTAGACGCCGTTGGCATCGGTCGTCGTGCAGTCGAAGCCGTCGCTGACAACGACACCGGGAATTCCGGCCCCGCTCTCCACGTCGTAGATCAGACCGCAGAGCGTCGTCTCCGGAGCGATATCCGTGCCGTTGATATGGGTCACATTTTTCTTGGAGGTTCCGCCCGCTCCTTCCGGGGAATCGAGCGAGTCGTTGCTGCACGAGAGCAACAGCGGAAGAACCAGTGTCAGCAAGACGAATTTCAGTTGTTTCATGGTCATCGGTTTTGGCGTATCGGGCCGGGGCAGCTCGGCCGTCGGCCCGATACGCATGGTACAATTATCTCAAAGCATAGATTTCGGCGATCTGAGCGCAGTCTCGCACGGTGTTTTTGTTGTTCGACTCCGTAATGAGAATCCGGATATACCGGGCCTGCGTCTCGGGGAACAGATAGCAGAAAGGACCGCGGCAGATGGAGATGCCCTTCTCGAAATCGAACTCGCCGACCTTCGTCCAGTTGCCGTTCTGCGTCCATGCCTGCGAATTCTTCCAGTCGGAGGTATCCCCGGTCTCGGACACCCAGAACGATCCCGCCTTCATGTCGTCGATGGAGCCGTTGCTGTCGCAACGCCACATCTCGATACCGTTCAACCGCTGCACGGCGGCCATGTCGATCTGAACGGTGAACGGCAGAAACATATGATCCTGCGACACACTGCTGCCGTTGAAGGCCGTATGCCAATAGGTGGAGACGTTGCCGTCGATGAGTTTGGCCACAGAATAGGAGGCATTGTGGTAGGAGTTCGTGTCCGCCGACCAACCGGTCTGGGCAAGACGCTGCGGGCAAGGTGCGTCGGAAGGCTTGTACACGAAGGTCTCTGCGACCGATACCTCCGAGAATCCGTAGCCGTTCCGCGGCGCATTGCTCCGGGTAATCGTCACGCGGACGAAACGGGCGGAGGTCGGTTCGAACCAATAGACGAAGGGACCGACTTCGGTATTGCTCTGCAAAGACTCGTCGTTGTCGAACTCGGCGACTTTCGCCCAGCGGAGGTTGTCCGAAGAGACTTCGATATAGCCGGCGCCGATACGCTTGGCCTGAGAGGCGCGCGCCTGCAAAGCCACGGCACAAATCTCGGTGACGGAGCGTAAATCCAGTTTGTAGCTGTACGGCGGTGCATCGGCACCCGTGGGATTGGTCATGTTGCCGTCGGGTCTGTACGGAGCGTCCCAGTAGGTACCCGGCTTGCCGTCGATCATCAGCGTACCGTTGTTCGAATTGGCGAAATGGGTGGTTTCGCACTGCCATCCATACCGGTTGATCGGCAAATAGTTCTCCCGAGTCGTCGGGGCGAAGTGCAGCAGGTAAATGCTCTTCTCGGGAGCGACCTCGAAATAATCGGAGGTCAGACGAACGGGCACGGCGCAAGGTTCGTCGCCGACTTTGGCCGGATCGACATGGATCGTCGTCCGCACCTCCGTTTCGCCCTTGGCGATCGTCAAGGCTCCGGCCTCGAACGTAACGACTCCTTCGGGAGCCAGCCGGAACGCGGTGCCGTGCGACGCATTGTAGGCATCGAGTGCCGCCTGGGAGCAGTCGAGCGCGACGGTTCCGTCGGCTTCGAACGGACGCGCCAGCTTGAGGGTCAGCGTCCGGTCCCAGGCATTCGCGGCGTTATTGGCATAGGTATTCTCCCCGGTGATGTAAAAGAGCGTGGCCGCCTCGTCGATCTCCACGGCGATCTGCTCCAGGTTCGGATGGACCAGCAAGATGTTTCGCTTCGCGCTGACGTTGCCGTCGGAGAGCAGTTCCACCGGCACCACCAGGTTTTCCGGGTCTTCGACCCCGACCAGCTGCATCGGATCGAAGATCACTTGGAAAGCTCCGGAGCGCTCGTCCCCGGCCAGGGTGATCCGCTCCGGTTCGATCCGATAAGCGCTTTGGGGCAATGCCTTGTACGCCGTGGCGTTTTCCGAGTTATAGGTTTCGAGCGCAGACTCGGAGCTCCGGACGGAAACGGTGAGGCTTTCGGCATAATATCCGCTTCGGAAAACCCGGAGCGTAACGGCGGGGTCCTCGTCGACTACGTAAAACGGGGCGGATTCCAACACACCCTCCGCAAGGAAACAGGCCGTAGCACCCGGCAGAGCGTTGTCGCGGTTGTTTTCGCAGGCCGAAACCGCGAACGACAGAGCCGCCATTGCAAAGATGATATGATTGCGTTTCATAACAGAGTCTTTTACCATTGGTAGTTTTGGGTCACGTTGTAGAGACGGTCTATTTCCGACTGAGGAATCGGCAGCAGATAATTCCGCTTGTTGAATATGCGCGTCGAAGGCGTATTGCCGCCGTCTGCGGCAACGACCGTCCGATGCCAGAAATCGCCGTCCGGACGATCGTCGGTCGCCTGGATGTTCATGCCGTAAAACGCTCCGGCGTTCTCTTGCTCGGCGATCAGCCACGTGCGGGTATCGAAGAAACGATGGTTCTCGAAATTCAGCTCGATCATCCGCTCGCGGCGAATCATGGCCTCCAGCGCCTCCGCATCCGCTTCGACCTCGGGATAGATCGTCTCGATATCGGCCACGCCCGCGCGTTTGCGCACCGCATTGATCGCCGCCAGAGCCGCAGTCGCGTCGCGTTCGGGCTGCCGGTTCAACGCCTCGGCGTAGTTCAACAGGACCTCGGCATAGCGGAACAGCGGCCACGTTATGGCGGTCCAGTTGGCCTGCGCGGACCCGGCATTCTTGCTGTCGAATCCCGTATCCTGGAACTTGAAGGGCAGATAGCCCGTCAGCGGGTAATTGAAGTTGCTCGACGTCTGGCCCGAGTTGCCTCCGTAGTAGAACTGGATCGAGGAGACCGTATTCGAACCGCCGATCCAATTCAGACCCTCGTAGAACACCGACATGTAGAAGCGGGGTTCGCGGTTGAGGTACATGTTGTAGGTCGATTTGGTGCTGCCCAGGATCGGATGCGTGAACGAAGTGAAGCCCGATTCGTCGTATCCGCTCTGCGGATCGATCACGGGACTTCCGTCGGCCTGGTATCCGGTGATGGGATAGCGGCCTCCGTGCTCGGTATCCATGGCGAAAGCATCGACCAATTTCTGCGTTATGGCGACTCCGCCGTAGGCCCGGCCGCCCACTCCGAGCGGAATGGTCGCGACACGCCAGTTATAGCTGGTCTTCTGGTAACCGAAAATCAGCTCCCGGTTCCATTTCTGCGTGAAGACCGCCCGCCAGTCGACATACGGATTTCCCGTTTCGATCAACTCGTACTGCCGGAGGTCAAGGACATCCCGGGCCGCTTCGGCGGCTTTCGTCCACTTCGAAGCGTCGTACGACTGCGGGAAGAGGTATTTGCCCTCGGCGTTGGTCATGTTCCGGTACATCGGATTGCCGTTGAACAGGGGACGGGCCGCATAGAGCAGCAGTCGGGCCCGCAAGGCCAGAGCGACACCCTTCGTCGCACGTCCCAGATAGGAATCCGGCTGCGTGAGCGGCAGATCGGCCGCAGCCTTGCGGCACTCCTCCGCCACCCAGTCCACGCATTCGTCCCACGGATTGCGGTCGCGCTCGCGAAGCGCGAGATCGTTGAAATCGGCGACTCCCTCGCCCAAAAGGACGACCGGACCGTAAAGCCGCATCAGGCAGAAATAGTAGTAGGCGCGCAGGAACCGGGCTTCGGCCGCCCATTCGAGCGCCTCGGCGGGCGACAGCTCGGGGCAGCGTCCGACGTTGGCGATGAAATAACTCGCTTCGCGGATGCCTTTGTAGTAGGTGGTATAATACGAGAGACCGGTCTGATCCTCGGTGCTCACGGACCACGTGGAGTTGTTCCACTGGGCGAAAGGTCGTCCCGTGAATACGCATACGCATTCGTCGGACGAAGGGGTATAATGGTTGGCCTGGCCGCTGGGGTCGGTCTCGTTGGTGATCCAGCTATATACGTTCACCAGGTAGCGGAACGTCGAATTGTAACTTTCGAAGACATTCTTCGACGTATACGGTTCGTCGGGCTGGCGGTCGAGGTAGGAGTTGCAACCTGCGGCGGACAACACCGCGAAAACGGCTGCGAATAGGCTCTTTTTCATAGGTAGAATCGAGTTTTAACGGTTAGAAAATCAGCGACACACCGATATTGTACACCCGGTTGTTCGGATAATTCGCAGCACCCGTTTGCAGATCGGGGTCCCAGAGTTTGAAATCACTGAACGTCAGCAGATTCATTCCGGAGACATAGATTCTCAGACCGTCGATGCGGAGTTTGTTGACCACCTGCTTGGGCAGCGAGTAACCGATCTCGGCATTCTTCAGACGCATGTAACGGCCGTTGACCATCCAGAAAGTCGATTTCTGCGAATTGTTCGGATTCGGCGAGGTCGTCAGACGCGGATATCGGGCGTTCGGATCGGGATTGCTCTCGCTCCAATATTTGCCGATCAGATCGGTGAAGACGTTCGACAGCGAAATGCTCGAAGCGGTGAACGGCTGCGTATAGGTGTTGTTGGTAAAGAAGTTGACATTGCCGACACCCTGGAAGAAGACCGAGAAATCGAAACCCTTCCATTTGACCGAGGCTCCGAAACCGTAGGTAATCTCCGGAACGTTGGGATAGCCGATCGGTTTGCAATCATACGTATCGACCTTTCCGTCGCCGTTCAGATCGAGGTACTTGATGTCGCCGGGATGTACCTCGCCCCAGGCCTGCGTGGGCCAGGCGTCGATCTCCTCCTGCGACGAGAAGAGTCCCGCAGCCACCAGACCGTACTCCTGCCAGTTGCTTTGTCCGATCTTGTTCAGATAGGGTTCGGCCCAGCGGGGCTGGTCGTTGTCGAGGATCGTATTGTGGGCGTAGGTGAAGTTGCCGCGCACGGTCAGCTGCACCTTCCCGATCGTTTGATGGTATTCGAGCGAAGCATCGACACCGTGGTTCTTCATCTTGCCGGCATTGATCCACGGCGACGTCGAAAGACCCGAGATGCGGGGAATGGAGGCTGCCTGAAGGAAAATACCCTCGCGGCGCTCGCGGAAATAGTCCGCCTGAATGCGGAGTTTGCCGAACAACGAGACTTCGGCTCCGACATTGAGTTTGTAGGCTTTCTCCCAGCCGACCGAATCGTTGGCCCAGTTGCCCAGGCGCAATCCGGTATAGGTCGTATTGCCGGTGCCGAACTGATAGGAGCCGCCGCTCGTGTTGATCGTCTCGTTGTAGATGAAGCGCCGGTCGCCGCCGATCTGGTCGTTACCCACGATACCGTAGGAGGCTTTGAACTTCACCAGATCGAGCACGTCGCGCAGCGGAGCGAAGAATTTCTCCTCGGAAAGCACCCAACCGACGGCACCTGCCGGGAAGAAGCCGAAACGATGGCGAGGCGAGAAGTTCTCGGAGCCGTTGTAGCCGAAGTTACCCTCGATGAAATAGCGGTTGTCGTAGTTGTAGGTGATACGGCCCGCGATACCCTGATGGCGGTAGGGCAATGCCTTCTCGGAGTTGGTCTCGGACGAGTTGGTGATGTTCTTCTGCGATTGCTGATAGAGGAACAGGGCGCCGACGGAGTGCCGGCCGAAGGTCCGGGCGTAGTTGAGCGCCGCCTCGAAATAGAACGAACGCGTACCGCTCGCGGACTCGCTGAACGACAGGTTCTCCTGACCGACGTACGTGGGAGGTCCGAAAATCAGATTATCGTCGTCGTCGCGACCCGTCGCCAGGTATTGCGTCGGCTGCTTCGTGCGGGCCAGATGTTGGTAATTCTGAGCGTCGAAGGCGACTTTGGCGCTGGCCGTCAATCCGGGGGTGATCCAGTCGCCAAAGTCCTGCTGGAGGTTGATCGTCGAGGAGGCCGTATTCCAGAACTTCTCGCGATATCCCCGCTGGGTCAATTCGACGTACGGATTGATGATGTTGCTGCCCGGACCGGCCAGCGTGCCGTCGGAATAGAAAAGCGGGAATGCGTTGGGCGACGTCGCGAGCGAGTATCTCCAGATATTGCCCGTATCGCCGCCCGGCTCATTCTTGCGTTCGAACGAGGTGCCCAGGTTGATATTCAGTTTCGTGTGGGGAAACACCTGCACGTCGACATTGGACCGGAAATTATACCGCTGGTAATAGAGCGACGTATCGTAGTTCTTCATATTGTCGACGGCGAACAATCCGTTTTCGTTGTAGATCGATCCCGAGATATAATATTTGGCGATACTGCCGCCGCCGCTGACGCTCAGATTGACCTTCTCGTTCCAGGAATGGTTTTTATAAAGCTGGCCGAGCCAGTCCACATTCGGATAGAGGTCGGGATCGGAACCGTTCCGATAACGTTCGATGGCCTCGTCGGAGAAGAATTTTCCGCCGTAGGCTTCGTTATACATCCGGGCGAACTGCACCGAGTTCAGCATCTCGGGGACTTTCACCGGCGAGAGCATACCCGCTTCGAACGAAAGCGAGACTTTGGGTTTTCCGATCGAACCGTCGCGCGTGGTGATCATGACGACGCCGTTGGCGCCGCGGACACCGTAGATCGCCGTCGCCGAAGCATCCTTGAGGATGGACATCTCCTTGATATCCTCGACATTGACCAGGTCCATATCGCGTTCGACGCCGTCGACCAGGATGAGCGGTGTCTTCGCCGCTCCGAACGTATTGATACCGCGGATCCAGAACGTCGATCCCACGCCCGGTTCGCCGGAACGCTGGATGGAAACCACACCGGCGAGCTGTCCGGCCAGGTTGTTCGAGATCTTCGCCACCGGCGCCTTGATATCGGTCACCGAGACGGTGGCGATAGCTCCCACGACGCTGGCTTTCTTCTGAACGCCGTAGCCGACCACCACCACCTCGTCGACCGAAGTCGACGACGAAGTAAGTTTCACGGTCACCGCGGCACCCGGCGAGAAAACGACTTCGCGGGTTTCATACCCCAGGAACGACACGTTCAATACGGAGTAATTTCCCGAATAGGCGATCTCGAATCGGCCCGAAGAGTCGGTCGCCGATCCGATCGTCGTATCCTTGAGCCATACCTGCGCACCGACGACCGGCTGCCCGGTCTCGGCATCCAGAACGACACCGGAAACCGTCTTGCGTCCGGATTGGGAGGCCGGAGACGATTGCGCTGGCTGCGCTTCGGCGGCAAGCACCGAAAGACAAGCCAGCAGACAAGCTGCGACGTGAAGTCGCAGATGTCCGACGAGGCGTAAAAGTTGTTTCATAGGTCTTAGTTAATAGTTTGGATTGGGGGACAATCCCCCGAAAAACGGTTTTGCGATAAGGTGCGGGGCCGAGTCGTTACGATCGGGCCCCGGACGTTCATTTCAGGTGCTCGAAGGTGAAGGCCTCCCAGGGAATATCGGAATCGGACTTGCCGTGGTCGAGGATGTCGACGATGTGCATCAGGAGCGGGAAATCCCTCAAATCGACCAGACCGAGTTCGGCCTTGCGACGAATGGCATTGCCCATGATGCGGGTAATCACCAAGCTTTCGAGCGTAATGCCGGCCAGCGCCTCCGTGACCTGATCGTAGTTCAGCCCTTTACCCATCAATACGCCGCAACGTCGCGTACACCCGCTGAAGATGGTTACATAAAGGTCGCCCAATCCGATGCACTCCGACTCGAACTCGCCGCCCTGCATGAGCATCAGGGCATGCGTCTCCCGAACCGCTTGCGTGAACGTGCCCGCTTGCGAATTATAATGCTGGGGTTCCTCCTCGCCGTGCCAGCGGATATTCAGACCGACGGCCAGCGTTACGGCCATGGCATAGGCATTCTTGAGAGCTACGGCGCTTTCGAGTCCGATCACGTCGTTGGTCAGCGAAACATGATAATAAGGACGCTGCATGGCCTGCTTCATCATCCGCAGCGCTTCGTTGTCTTTGCCGCAGAACCCCACCTCGGTCGGGTCCATGAATACCAGCTCGTAGGAGGTGCAGGGACCGCCGATCGCACAGATGTCGCGCACGATACCGCGCTTGGCCAGTTCGCTCATCCAATAGCCCGGATAGGAGAGCAACGACCCGTCGTCCGTAGCACGAAGGCCCTTCGTAACGGACAGCACCGGGATTTTCGGATCGAGCCGCGTAAGAATCTCCTCCAAAAACCAGTCGACGCCGAACGAGGAAACGCCGCCGATCACGAAATCCGAACCCTCGACGACCTGCTCCCACTCCTTGAAATAATGGAAACTTACATTTTCGGGGAACGGGCGGCAGAACTTTTCGTGTTTTCCGGTTTTCAGATAACCGTCGATGATTTCGTCGTCGAGACAAGTGCCGACGATGTGCACTTCATGGCCGTTTTCAGCCGCAGGAAATGCCAGAGCCGATCCCATCATACCGGCTCCGATGATTGTGATTTTGCGTTTTTCCATAATATCTGTTTTCGGTTTGCAAGAGCGTGCACGCGCACGCTTATGATGCAAAAGTAGAACTTATTTCTCCAAAATAATCGTTATTTTTTATAAATTTGTACAAAAAATTCGACCAATGACCAAACAGAGAAGCAAAACGCCAATCACCATCTTCGATGTCGCAGCGCTGGCCGGAGTGTCGCGAGGCACGGTTGACCGCGTGGTCTACAAGCGCGGGCGCGTGTCTCAGAAAACGATAGACAAGGTACAGAAAGCGATTTCGCAGCTCGGTTATACGGCCAATCCCAACGCATCGTCGCTCGCCCTGAAGCGGGAATATACGTTCGCATGCCTCATTCCGGAATTCCGGCCGGGCGAATATTGGGAAAAGATTTTCGACGGATTCCGAGACGGCGTGAAAGCGTTGTCGCACTACAATATCAAACTCGACTTCCATCTGTACGATCAAACCGACACCGAATCGTATCGCCGTTGCAGCGACGAGATTCTGCGGACCCGGCCGATGGGCGTCATTACCAACGCTGTTTTCAAAGAGGAGGTCGTCGCGTTCGCGCAACGGCTGGAAGAGGCCGGCATTCCCTACGCATTCGTAGACAACAAGATCGACGACCTCGACTATCTGTTGTACTACGGCGTGGACCCCTACAAAAGCGGGGCGCTCGGAGCCTTTTTGCTTACGACCCGTTGCGAGGTGCAGGATATCGCGCTGATCCGACTGATTCGCGACCGGAAACACAAGGCCGACCCGAATGCCCCGCGCCGTCACGGCTTTCTCGACTACATCGAGGAGACATTTCCCCAGTGCCGCATCCATACGCTGTTCATCCATCCCGAACAACCCGACCAGGCATATGCGACCCTGGAGCATTTCTTCCGGGAGCATCCCGAGGTGAAACATCTGGCAATGACCAATTCGCGTATTTTCCTGATCGACGACTACCTGAGCCGCAATCCCGATCCGGAGCGCATCGTCGTCGGATTCGACGATCTCGATCGCAACCTGGCCAGCCTGAGCAACGGACATATCGAATACCTGGTCACCAGGCATATTCCGTTACAATCGTTCCAGGCATTGACGGCCTTCGCGGAATGCGTCATCAAGGGGACCAAACCGCAGCGCCGCAACAATTACGTTCATATGGACATCCTGCATCGCCGCAATCTCGACAATTATTGAGGCCGGGGGCGTTGCGGCGATCGTCGAGGCATCGGAGACGGAAACGGTACAATCAGCATTTTGCAGCATCATCCGAGATCGTCGAAGAATCGACTCGCACGTATGCCGATACACCTCGGACGAATAAAGGGCCTCCGCTCGCCGAAGCGGATCTTCGTGACCGAGAGTGCTCCAGAATTCGTAGCTGACAGAGCTCAGAATTCGTGATCGGCAAAGTTCCAGAGTTCGTGGCAGGCCCTCATGCCCCCAAAATCTCGTGACCGGCAAAACTCCAGAGTTCGTGGCTAATAAAACCCCACCCTCTTGGCCGCCCCCCAAAACTCGTGGCCAACAAAACCTCGAAATTCGTGGCAGGCCCTCGTGCCCCCAAAATTTCGTGGCCGACAAAACTCCGTATTTCGAGAAATTCCATTAAACGCCCCGAAACCGAACAAAAAAGAGGCTGTCTAAGAAGTTAGACAGCCTCACATGCGGAAATTGCGGCGTCATGTCAAATTCCGCATGGGGTGTTGCGTCACCGTATTATAGATTTAAGTCTTACTTATGACTTTATAGTTTATCGGCTTTTCACCGCCATTTCGCTCAAAATAGTCGGGGTCCGCGACATTCCACCGCGTTTACCATACCCTCTCCGCCTCCAATAGGGGCTTCGGATGCGACCGCAAGGCAACAGGATTGCGAAGTATTTTTCGTGCATAGTCGTAATCGTTACCTTTTTCAATAACAAAGATAGAATTTTTCTGCAAGTAACGCATATTTATTTGCAGAAAATTCGTCTCAATACCCTTTTTTCAGCCTATTTACGCCTTTCAAGAATATTTATTCCGCTATTATTCCCCGATATCACGCGGATTATCCCCCGATAACAAGCCAAAATCATCTTGCGAAAGCCTCGTCGATCGAACGATATTCGATCTCGGAACAGCAATCACCCCCGCCTTTAAAAAAGCTCGTTTCGATAAAACCGGAGTCGGGGATAACAAAAAACGTTCTACAATTGCTTGTAGAACGTTTTTTATAAGGCAAAAACTTTTATTTAGACTCGAACTGGGCGATAGCGCGAACAGAAGCGCCATCCGGGAGTTTCGAAGTAATTGAGGTGGCACTCACTGTCTTTTTTACATACGCTAATGCGTCTGGATCATATGAATAGTAGGTAAGAGCAATTATATTTAATCGAACTTTTAGTAAGGTCGAGGTCCAATAATTATCTCCTGACAACGGGGCCGCTGCATCGAAACTTCCTACCAGACCACTCATTGTTTGGAATTCACTCTCAGACGGAAGATACCATCGAATACCATTTGTAGTAGGCATTGTGTTAAGAGCATCGATAATCGCAGCGTTGGTACCTGCCGCAATCATTGCATTGGTATTTGACAATCCATTATTAATGGTTGTTAGTGACTCAAAGGTACCCCACTTGTAATTATAAAAATAGAAGCCTTCATAATCAACCTTGGTACCCCCTGTCTCACAATCTTTCAGCGCTACGATTTTACCGGACATACCATCATCCGCAACTTCGAAAACAATACCTTGTACCGCATCGCCCGTAGCATCGTACGGATATACATTCCCGACTTCGTATGCATGGGGTGCCACAGTTTTCATCTGGAAGTTCGCAACACGGGTAATAGTACCGGCATTTATAGTGAATGCCTTATCGCTACCCTGGCGAAGTCTTTTGAGTATGGGCTTGGTCGGGTCCGAGGTAATGTAAGCATCGACGGAGAGATATTCGTACGTACCCGCCGGAACCACCACATAAACGGTGTACGTTTGATTTTTGGCCATCTTGATAACACAATTCCGGGTCAGCGAATTCGACTCACCGTTCCATCTTGTGAGCGTCCACTTTCCGCCTGTGTAGGTCGCCGTAGCATTGCCTGCCAGGGGATTACCACCAACGAGAGCCAGTTTCGAGAGGGTGATACCGTCCGCATCGGGAACCGTGAAAGATAAAGCCATGATACCGCACAGATTCTCAAATTCAAATGCTTCTGCAAATTCCGGAGCCGTGCCTATGGTATGAGCCGCCATCGGAGCAACACCGTTATCAATGAAAGAACTGCCATTTCCGCCTTGCGAGGAGCTCAACGAGATGGTCTTCGATGCAACGTCGTTTACACCGTTATAAAGTGCAAAAAACTCCTTACCCTGTACAGACTCCGATTCATTAACAACACGGAAAGTAGCGCGGGTAGGGTCAGATTCATCAATATCCGCCCTGAACAGTACGGGAGTCAACTGCGTATCGCTCCAAACCGAAATGCAGTCGCCCTCCGACCAATAGGTTTTCACTGTTATTCCGGGGGCGTATTCCTGGTCTTCCAACACAGTACGCGTATTGGGCAGAGTAGCCTTTATCTCGGTAAGGGTCGTCAAGCCGTCTTCGGGAACGGGAACAATCTCCTCAGCGGCATCATCTGAGCACGCAACGGACATGACCAAAGCCACGCCGGCCAATAACATCCATAATTTTTTCATATTCTCCCAAGATTTTAAATTCATTAATTCTCGCTCCAGCCGTCGATATTCGCGTCGTCCTCGGCACCCCAACCTCCAGTAGAGCCCTGGACCTCATTACTTGCGGCAAAACCTGCTTCGACTGCAACGTCGAGCCATTCAATCCGGGGTGCCTCGTAGGCCCCCCCCCTTTCATTCAATTTCATAAGTTATTGTAGAATAATTAGTTAAATATTCTCTTCCTTTCGCACACAATTCAACGCTGCAAAATTATGAATTAGAAGCGAGATAAACAAACAAAAACGGTCGTAAATATCTTAAAATTTAATAAAATCTACTGATTCGCGTCCTCATTTCCCGGTCGGATCGCAACGACCGCCGTAAAAACGCCGCGGACCGCCCCGCCGTTCGCCGCACGAAAAAGCCGGGCACCACGAAGGCAGCATGCTCTGTCACAACTTATTAAATAAGCAGTTTTCAAACGATGCGCTCGATGGCGATGTCGGGGTCCTTGCGCAACGAATCGATCAATTCTCTTTCGGCCGAAGCCCTACCTATGCGGAGCACCAACGTCGCACGATAGACGATTCCGTCCACTTCATGCGGAGGTTCGACGTCGTAGGAGACTACTTCCGTCCGATAATCGCCCAGACGATCGAGCACGTCGTCCAGCGTTCTGCGGTGCGATGCCGTGAAGACGATCATCATCCGCCGAAACCCCAGCCGTCCGAAAAAAAGGGTCAGTATCTCCAATCCGAAAAGCGTCAGCAGCGTGGCAGCTACGGCAAGCGGATACATGCCCGCTCCGCAGGCGAGTCCGATTCCTCCCGTCGCCCACAGACTCGCCGCCGTCGTAAGGCCCCGAACCAATTGGCGATGAAGGATGATCGTACCGGCCCCGATGAAGCCGATGCCGCTGACGACCTGAGCCGCAATACGGCTCGGATCGAAACGCAGTCCGTCGTAGCGGGCGACGAACTCATCGAAACCGTATTGCGAGACGATCATCATCAACGCGCTGCCTACCGCGACGAGGAAGTGGGTTCTGAACCCCGCATCCTTGACCCGATATTCGCGGTCGAGACCGATGACCGTGCCGCAGACACCCGCGACACACAAACGCAAAATATAGATCCAAGACATGGGGCGTGTTCGTTCATTCGCACACCGATTTATTCATATTTTATGCCAGGATGAACCGCAACCTCCGCGGAGTTTCGGGGGACGGTTTTGCGACGCTCTCGCGAGGAGTGTAAAAAACCGAGGAGAATTAATTGCAGTATGCGAAAAAAATCGTATTTTTGCAGGCTATGTTTAACTAATTAACTATTTACGACAATGCCGAAAATGAAAACTAATGCCGCGGCGAAGAAGCGTTTTACCTTCACCGGCACAGGAAAGATCAAGCGTAAACACGCTTATCACAGTCACATCCTGACCAAAAAGACGACGAAACAGAAGCGCAACCTCTGCTATTCGGGTACGGTTTCTGCGGCCGACGAGGCCAAAATCAAGAATCTGCTGGTGAAGTAATTCCCGATAGGGAATCGCCGCACCGCGCGGAGGAAGACGGCCGCGAGGGGAGGAGCAGGCGACGTGCGAACGCCGTCATACGGATTCGAATTCTCCCGAGAAACGGACGTCCGAAATGAAAAGCACAAAACGATCGAATCCGAAAAAATTCACTCAGGAGCGAAACAGCCCCGAAGAACGCGGGAGAACCGCGTCGCTGACAGCTCTTCAAAAACTTTAAATGTATGCCACGTTCAGTAAATGCTGTTGCGTCACGCGCAAGAAGAAAGAAGGTTTTGAAACTTGCCAAAGGTAACTTTGGTTCAAGGGGAAACGTTTGGACCGTTGCGAAAAATACGGTCGAAAAGGGTTTGCAGTTCGCCTATGCGCACCGCCAGCTCAAGAAGCGGACATTCCGTTCGCTGTGGATCACGCGTATCAACGCTGCCGTCCGCGCCCAGGGAATGACCTATTCGCAGTTCATCGGTAAAGTCAACGCTAAGGGTATCGCGCTGAACCGCAAGGTGCTGGCCGACCTGGCGATGAACGAGCCGAAGGCATTCGAAGCAATAGTTAACGCAGTCAAATAGCAGATCGTCGGAAGATCGCGCCTTCGGGCACTGAATTTCCCACAATCACGCAGTTGTAAGAAACGTTCCGGAAATACCGGTACGTACAACCGCAATCTCAGGCGGGGTTTCGATTACCAAATCGTGACCTCGCCTGATTCTTTGAACGGCTGTCGTGCGACACAGCCGACAGCGTAGCCCGAATTCGGCACCCGCATTACCGGGTGCAGTTCGTAAAATCCTTAGCTACCCTTCCATCCCTCGCAGACATCCGCACCCCTACCTCGCGCTCCCAAGATCGGGCCGGGATTCTTCGGGACGTGCGGCGTTCACCGGTTTCGAAGTACGAATCGGTAACCTCTTTCGACAACGGAAGCATTCCGAAAAAACCGGACACTGCGGACCGTTCCACGCATTCCATCAAGTTTTTTCCGGATCAAGTCCGTTCGATTTGGAAAATATCGGTAAAATATGTAACTTCCATTAGTTGAAAGATTTTTTCGACGGATACGATGTATGTCAACAGTCGGATGAATAAACGATCGGTTTCGTAATTTCGATAGCCGGGATACGGCGGCCCCCGACGTTCCGCCGATCATCGGCTGAAAGATCGAATAACCGCCGATCAAGATACGCATAAAAAAACGAGGTCGAAGATTTCCAGGTCCGGTTGGAAGGTCTGTTTCGAATACGGAACTTTGCAAAATGAATCACCCCAAACAACTGTTGGCTATGTTATACCGACCGCAGGACATACTATATGATCGTCGCATAGATACAATTCGCGGACCGAGATTCCGAGATCCGGCACACAGCGGGGACGCACGGAATACGACGCACTCTTTTCGCCGCTTGTCATTCTTCTCGCCAGGCGAAGAAAAACCGGCGGAGACATTGATCGATACCTCCATGAATCATTAAGACGAGAGACATTTTTCATCGGTATTGAATTTGGCAACGATATACAACTTTACCCTAAACTCGTTTCAACACCCTACATTTCACCGCGAAAATCGGCCCTCCGGAGTGAAATGGCGGGAAAGAAACCGAGTGAATAGATAGCTCCTTTAAATTTTACGGTTATGGAAACAGGTAATGAAAGTCTTTATCGCTATTATCGCATCGTAAGTGTAAAAAAGATCGATCGTTGTTTTTATGAAAAACACAACCCGCATCGTACCCATGCCAAAATCCATGAAACTGTCGTGCTGCCCATGTTCGGCATCTGCGAAAACACGTTTCTCGATTATCGCAATGCTTCCGATGAACTACTGAGCCTCTATCTGCAAGCTGCTTATATCGAATTTTCGTTGTGGTTTCCGACCGTGCTGGTACGCTATATGCCGCTCTGCGAAGCGAATAAATTCAGTATTTGGCTGCGGAATCTGATTGAAAACGCATTCCTCTCCATCCTCAGACAAACTCCCGGGTGCCGCGTCGATGCCATCACTCTGATAACGTATATCCAATTACTGATGGAGAACAGAATGCCCGCCAGGGCACGGTGACGCCTATTCACTGTTGGAGGGGCTGGTCGGATTCGGTCAGCCCCGTTTTTATTGCACCGACAGGACAGGGCGTTCCCAATTCTCGGTCGGAACGATTGGGCTAATGGGGATCAGTTTGTTACGAAACGTAGTCTGCAGAAGCGAGAATAGCGAGCTACAGTCTCCGACTTCGGTCCGCAATCCATGTACCCGGCCGCCGAAAATACAAGGTTGTCGCTTTACGTATCGAAAAAATGCGGGCACGGGAACTATTATGACGCAACTCACAGATGAAGAATTCATCGGCCCCGCGCCCGCTAATTATTATATACCTCTTTTTCGATACTGAAAACGATATCGCCGGGTTCCCATCCTCACGGAATATATCCGACGCTTAAAAGGTGCAATATTCTGGAGTTTCAAGCGTGGATTTCGCGAAAAAACGGGTGCAGAACAAGCGACGGTGATGCAAAACAGGCTTTCTGAAGTATCCGTCGACTCCGCATCCGCCGGATAAAACGGGAAAATCCGATTGTCCCCGAAAACGGGTTCTGCGACGGTCGTTTCCCCGTCCGTATGCAGCATTCGATCTTCCGGATTTCGATTGGCGGTCGTAACCCGAAGGGAACAATACATATTGATTATACGTGTTTTCATGGGACGCATATCGGTTGATGGATCGGTGTTTATCGCGTCCCTGAAAATCTGCGATACAATATTATATTGTATATGCAGACATAAAAAGCACGGGACGCAGGTGCAGCCCCAACGGTCGGCCTTGCGAGCCTTCAAATGGTAGCTGTCCTTACGCCCGTGCACACCCACGGCCGAAGCCGTAGGCATAGCAAGGGTTTCAGACAAAATTTACACCATTTGAAAACCTATCTGTTAGATAGTCGCAAGTTTACCGTTGGTATAAAGGTTTGTCCTAACCTTTTAGAATATGTAACGGCTATGTAGCCGCATTCGACTACAAAGGTAACATAACTTTTCGTTTTTCAAGTTATGCGACCCGTCGATAAAAATAAAAGACGAAACGTGAACCTGACTTAGAGGATAAGCCTGCGCAAAAGCGCACTTGCATTACTACGCATAGTAGGTCCTGAGATACCCGTCAGACTTCATAACACAAGAGGCCCACGCCCGTCATGGCGTAGAGTTCGAATGTACTCACCAATCGGGGACGTGGTTAACGACCCGACGGGGACTTCCTCTTATTGCTGCTGACTGTAAATTTCTCAGGTTTACTATGCAGCAATGCGATTCACGTCGCGTTCGACGGATCGCTTGTCCCAAAGGTAGTACAAAAAATCGAAACCGCAACAAGAAGTGTGCGTTTTTTTGCGCCGAAAGGACTTTTACGCCCGAATGGAGTATGGCGACGGTTTTTCGGAATATGGTTGAAGGGGTGCTCGGCGGTGTTTTGTGGGGCGCAGCCTGCGGAGGAACGCCCAAGGCGGGCCTCCGCCGCCGGAGGCTGCGGCCCGCGCAATCCTGAAGGATTGCATTTATTGGGCGGATAATCATTTTCGGCGGCTGAAAGGGCGAGTCGTAGTCTGCGGGGTGAGCGCAGCGAGCCTCCGCCTGGGGGAGGCTACGGCTCGCGCAGTCTTACAGACTGCATTTGTTCGTAAAAGATGTAACGCCGATGACGTTGAGTCTGCCGCGAATGTCGATTTGTGAGTCGTAGTCTGCGGGGCGAGCGCAGCGTGCCTCGCCCGGGGGAGGCTACGGCTCGCGCGGTCTTACAGACCGCATTTATTCGTAGAAGATGCAATGCCGAGATTTGAGCCTGCGGCCCGCGCAACTCAAAGAGTCGCAGTTTGCAGATAAAGATCATCTTCGGCGGCTGACGGGGTCGAGTCGTGGCCTGCGGGGCGAGCATAGCGAGCCCTCCGCCCGGGAAGGCTATGGCCCTCTCACTACTATTAACAGAAAATTCCTCCATTCAAATCAACTTGGCATTGACCTCGCTTAGTCGTATCTTGTGCCGAAAATACTATGCTTCTGAGATTCGAGCGACCTCGACAACACGGCCGCTTGTTGCGATCCGGGGAGGAATGCAGGCTGCAATTGCGGAATACCGACACTCCGAAGCGGGGAATGCGTTTATATCGACAGCATCCGTACCAGTTCCACGTAGTCGCGATTGATCCCCTTGTCGTGCTGAATGGCTTTCGAGAAGGGTACGTAGACGATTTGGCTGTTCTTTACGCCGATCATCACGTTACGCTGGCCCTCCAGGAGCGCCCAAACGGCGGATTCTCCCAAGCGCGAAGCGAGAATCCGATCCAGCGAGGTCGGCGAACCTCCCCGTTGGAGATGTCCCAGGATCGTCACGCGGGCATCGTATTGCGGAAACTCCTTTTTGACCCGTTCGGCCAGCCCGAGCGCCCCGCCCGTCTGCGGATTCTCCGCGACCAATACGATCGCCGAATTTTTGCTCTTGCGGAATCCGTTGCTGATGAGTTCGGCCAGCTGGTCCACTTCGGTCTCCATCTCGGGAATGATAGCCGCTTCGGCTCCCGATGCGATGGCTCCGTTGAGTGCGAGATAGCCCGCCGTATGTCCCATGACCTCTACGAAGAAGAGGCGCTCGTGGCTTGTCGCCGTATCGCGCAACCGGTCGACGGCCTCCATGATCGTATTGAGCGCCGTGTCGTAGCCGATCGTGGCATCCGTGCCGCTGAGGTCGTTGTCGATGGTTCCCGGCAACGCGACGATGGGTACGTCGTATTCGGCCGCGAAGTCCCGGGCTCCGGCGATCGTGCCGTCGCCGCCGATGACCACCAGCGCGTCGATGCCGGCGGCCGTCAGGTTGTCGTAAGCCTGCTTGCGCCCCTCGGGTGTCGTGAACTCCTTGCAACGGGCGGTTTTGAGCATCGTGCCACCCTGTTGGATGATGTTGCTTACGCTCTGCGACTTCAGATCGACGATCTCGTTCGTTACCAGTCCCCGATATCCGCGTTTGATGCCTTTTACCGTGAATTTGTGGTAGATGGCCGTGCGCGTCACGGCTCGAATCGCTGCGTTCATGCCGGGAGCGTCGCCGCCCGACGTCAGTATGCCTATGCATTTGATCTGTTCCATGGTTGAATGCGAGTTATTGAAGTGTATGTTCGATTTTTTCGGAGGAAAATTATGGAAACCCGGAGTTGCTTCGGTGTCCGATTCTTCCCGGCGGATCGTCCGAATCTCACGACCGTCGGCCGCGTTCGCAAGCCCCGAGAAGCGTCTTGAAGCCGGTCGGATACGATTGCCGACGGGTTATTCCGGAATGTTTTTCTGTTGTCTGAATTCGGAGGGCGGGCATCCCAACCGCTGACGGCAATAGCGTCCGAAAAACGAGAGATTCGGAAAATCGAGTTCGTCGGAGATTTCCTTGATGCTTTTCGGGGAATTTTTCAGGGCGTCGGCCACTTCGCGCGTCAGGGCTTCGTGAATCCATTCCGAAGCGGTCTTGCCGCTGGCGCGTTTGACCGCCGTAGAGAGATAACGCGGTGTCTTGCAGAGCCGTTCGGCATACCACTGCACCGTGCGCGGTACGGGCTTGGTCGTAGAAAGCAGATCGATGAACGCCTGGCAGATCTGGTGCCGGGATTGCAGCGGCTCTTCGGCGGATGTCGTCTCCGCCGCGACATGATTGCCCAGCGCATGCGCCGTCTGGTAAAGAAACGCCTGCAACAGACAGCGCATGATCTCTTCATAGTAAAGGTGGTCGATGCGTGTTATCTTCCGTTTGAGAAAGTCGTAATCCTCCAGCAATTCGACGGACTCCTCGTCGGACAGGTGTATCTTGAAATTCCGGTTCATATAGAACACCTTGTTCCACAAATCCGCCGAATTCGGGAAAATCCGTTTGGCGAAGTTCGCCGAACACCCGAACAGATATCCCTTGAAATCGGGACTCATCATCGTGCGGGTAACCATCTTGTCCGGCGTGCAGAATGCGATGTCGTTCGGTTCGATCGTGTAGGGCGTGCCGTTTACCTCGATCTGAAAACGTCCGTCGAGGCAAAAAAGCAGCATGCGCCACCCCTGTTTGTCGTCGAGCCGAACGAAATCCTTCGCGTTCTCGAAGATGACGAAATGTTCCGACAAAAACTTGAACGGTTGTTCTTCATGATTGGATTCGAGTTGCATAGCGTTTCGTTTATAAGAATTGTTCCGACAGACAAAAGTAAGTTCTTTTCGGATACGGCCGGTAGTCGAAACCGCTTATCGAGTGTTCGAAATCTACCGATATTCGCGAAGTGTAGAATATCGGCCATTTTGACGTACGGATGGATAACCGCGGATTCGTACGGATCGCCCATTTTTGCAGCCGAAACAAAAGCGGAAATATGAAAACACGAATCTTAACGGGATGGCTGCTCGTCGCGGCGATCGCAGCGCAGGCCCAGCCGATGGAGCTTTCGATCGAAGCGTGCCGGACGTTGGCCATCGAGAACAACAAGGAGCTACGCATCGCGAGTGAGAACGAGCAAGCGGCCTATCACCGGCGCAAGGCCGCCCTGACCAACTACCTGCCCAAAATATCGGCGGCAGGGGCCTACATGCGCACCTCGGACGAGTTGTCGCTTTTGAGCGATGAACAGAAAAATACGTTGAGCAATCTCGGCACGAACGCTTCCGGGCAGTTGCAGGGCATGCTGCAACAATATCCTTCGCTGGGCGAGCAGCTCGGGCCTGTCGCGGGAGCGCTCGCCGGCGGGCTCGATGCTTTCGGGACGGGGCTGGTCGACGGCCTGCGCACCGACACGCGGAACATGACCGTAGCGTCGGTGATGCTGACCCAACCCGTCTACATGGGCGGCAAGATCGTCGCCTATGACAAGATCACCCGTTTCGCGCAGCAGATCGCCCGCAGCCAGCACGACCGGCAGCTGCAAGAGGTGATTCTCGAAGTCGACCGCACCTACTGGCAGATCGTCTCCTTGCAGTCGAGAAAGCGGCTGGCCGAGAGTTACCTCGAACTGGTGCGGAAACTCGATGGCGATGTCGAGCGCCTGATCGAGGCGGGGATGGCCACCCGGGCCGACGGCCTGAGCATCCAAGTGAAGGTCAACGAAGCGGAGGTGACGCTCGTTCAGGTCGAGAACGGTCTGGCCTTGTCCAAAATGCTGCTCTGCCAGTTGTGCGGCCTGGATATCTCCGCGGAGGTCCGGTTGCGGGACGAAGCGGCGGAGACGTTGCCCGAGGCGCCGTTGCCCGACGGGGCCGATGTGGAGACGGCTCTGGCAAACCGTCCCGAACTGCGCAGCCTCGACCTGGCGCGACGGATCGGGAAACACAAGGTGACCATCGCACGTTCGGAGTTCATGCCCAACATAGCGCTCACGGGCGGTTATCTGACGAGCAATCCGTCGTTCACGAACGGATTCCAGCAAAAATTCAACGGTATCTGGAACGTCGGCGTGGTGGTGAAGATCCCCATCCTAACCTGGGGCGAACGTCGTCATAAAGTGCAGGTCGCCCGTCGCGAGGCTGCCATTGCGACGTATCAGTTCGAAGAGGCGACCGAGAAGGTCGAGTTGCAGGTGGCGCAGGGCCGCCGGAAGATACGGGAGGCGACCGAGCGATATGCCGTTGCCGTGCGCAGTCAGGCGCAGGCCGACGAGAACCTGCGTTGCGCCACCCTCGGCATGCAGGAGGGGGTTATTCCCGTCAGCAACGTATTGGAGGCGCAGACCGCATGGCTCGCGGCGCATTCGGAACGGCTCACCGCCCGAATCGATTGGCTGCTTGCCGATCTTTATCTGCGCAAGGCTTTGGGTACATTGAAATAATTAAATAACAGAGTATATGAAAACGAACAAACAGCAGAAAGGAATTCTTTGGACGGCCGTAGCGATGCTTGCGGCGATCGCGGTCGTCGTAATCGTCGGACTCTCGCTGCCCGAGCGGGAGGAGTACATGCAAGGCGAGGTCGAAACGACGGACTATCGCGTTTCGTGCAAGGTGCCTTCGCGCGTACTGCGAATCCGGGTCGTCGAGGGCGACTGCGTACGCAGAGGCGATACGCTCGCCGTCATGGAGGCTCCCGACATGGCTGCCAAGCTGGCACAGGCCGAAGCCGCCCGTTCGGCTGCCGAGGCGTTGGAGCTGAAAGCCCGCAACGGTGCGCGGCAGGAGCAGATACAGGCCGCCTACGAAGTCTGGCAGCAGGCCAAAGCCGGTTTGCAGGTGGCTGAAAAGACCTTCCGCCGCATCGAACGTCTGCACGGCGAAGGGGTCGTCGCCACCCAGAAATTCGACGAGGCGCAGGCCCGGTACGACGCCTCCGTCGCTACGGAGCGGGCCGCCAAGGCGCAGTACGACATGGCCGCGAACGGCGCCCGCCGGGAAGACCGATTGGCTGCCGAGGCGCAGGTGACGCGGGCGCAGGGAGCCATCGCCGAGGTGACCTCCTACCTGAACGAGACGATCCTCACGGCTTCGGACGACGGTCTGGTGACCGAAATTTTCCCCGAGGTCGGCGAATTGGTCGGCACGGGAGCCCCGATCATGAACGTGGCCCGCACGGACGACGTGTGGTTCACGTTCAACGTCCGCGAAGACCTGCTGCCGGGTATCTCGGTCGGCAAGGAGCTGACGGCCTATCTTCCGGCGCTCGACATTGCCGTGCCGGTACGCATCACGCGCATGAAAGACGTGGGCAGCTTCGCCGTGTGGAAGGCCACCAAGGCGCTCGACCGCTTCGATCTGAAGACATTCGAGGTGCGTGCCCGCCCCGTATTGCCCGTCGAAGGACTTCACCCGGGCATGTCGGTCGTACTTCGTAAAAGCGAAATCGAATGAAATACCGTGGAATCGTCGAACGGCTGAAGGCCATTTTCCGGCGGGAGTTGGGCATCTTCTCCCGCCGGCCGATCTTCCTGTTCTGCATGATCGTCATGCCGGTGGTCTGCGTCGTCTTCTTCACGTCGCTGATGCGCGCCGGTTTGCCGACCGACCTCCCGATGGGGCTGGTCGACGAGGACCGTACGCACGTCACGCGCATTCTCGTACGCACGATGGAGACGTTCGAGGCCTCGGAATTCGCGGCCTGTTACGATTCGTTCTCCGAAGCCCGCGAGGCGGTGCAGCGGGGCGAAATCTACGGATTCTTCTACATCCCGAAGGGTACGACCGAGCAGGCGATGGCCAGCAAGCAGCCCCGCGTGTCGTTCTACACCAACGAAGCCTACTTCGTGCCGGGAACCTTGCTGATGAAGGACATGACGATGACCTCCGAGATTCTTTCGCTGGCCCTGACCCGCGAGACGCTTTATGCCAAAGGATACGACGAGCGGGCCGCGATGGCCGCGATCCGCCCGATCGTCACCGAGGCGCATCCGCTCAACAATCCGACGCTGGACTACTCCGTCTACCTCTCGAACATCGTGCTGCCGGGTATTCTGATCCTGCTCATCATGCTCTCGACGACCTACACGATCGGACTGGAATGGAAGCAGCGCACGCAGCGGGCCTGGTTCCGCATGGCCGATTACTCCGTGACGACGGCCTTGGTCGGCAAGCTGCTGCCGCAGACGGTGCTCTACGCGCTGATGATCGTATTCTACGACGTCTATCTCTACCGCTTCATGGGGTTCCCGTGCCGTTGCGGGATTGCGGCGATGATGGGCATCGGCATATTGACCGTCGTGGCCTCGCAGGCGTTCGGCGTCTTTCTGTTCGGCGTTTTCAGCGGGCAGATGCGCCTTGCGATGTGCCTGTCGTCGTTGTGGGGGATTCTTTCGTTCTCGCTGGCGGGGTTCACCTATCCGACCACTGCGATGGCCCCCGTGCTGGAGCGTTTGGCCGCGCTGTTCCCGCTGCGCCATTACTATCTGCTCTATGTCGACCAAGCGCTGAACGGCTATCCGATCGCTTACGCATGGCCCTCGGTCGTCGCATTGCTGCTTTTCATCATGCTGCCGCTCGCGGTAAACGGCCGTTATCGTGCCGCATTCCTCAAATACCACTATAAGCCATGAAATCGATCCGCACTGTTTTTCGCATCTGGTACGACGAGCTGGCCGACCTGTTCAGGGACAAGGGTATCCTGATATTCATCCTCTTCGTTCCGCTGGCCTATCCGCTCCTCTACTCGTGGGTCTATACCAACGAAGTCGTGCGCGAGGTACCGGCCGCGGTCGTCGACGACAGCCGTACGGCGCAGAGCCGCGCGTTCATCCGCAGGGTGGACGCCACGCCCGACGTCGAGATCGTAGCGCACTGCACGACGGTCGCCGAGGCCGAGGAGCTGCTGCGCCGTCGCGAGGCGTTCGGCATCATCCGCATTCCCGAAAGTTTTACGAAGGATATTTGGCACGGCGACCAGACCTTCGTCGGCATATACAGCGACATGAGCAGCATGCTCTACTACAAGGCCCTGCTGCTGGCGACGACCAAGGTGTCGCTGGAGATGAACGCCGACATCAAGGTCGAACGCTACATGCACGGCACGACCGATCGGCAGGACGAAATTCAACATACGCCCATCGAATACGATTACGTCGCCTTGTACAATCCGCAGAGCGGCTTCGCGGCCTTTCTCATACCGCCCGTGCTGATGCTGATTCTCCAGCAAACGCTGTTGTTGGGCGTCGGCATGTCGGCCGGACGCACGCGCGAACGTTTCCGCGGATCGCTCGTGCCGTTCCACCGCGATTACAAGAATCCCGTATCCATCGTCTTGGGGAAGGCGGCGGCCTATTTCGGCATCTACTTCGCGATGGCCGTCTACGCTTTCACGATCGTCACGCACGGATTCGCCCTGCCGCAGTTGGGCGACCTGGCCACGCTCACGGCGTTCGTCACGCCGTTTCTGCTCGCGTGCATTTTCCTGGCGATGGTGCTCTCGTCGCTCGTCTGGCGACGCGAGGACTGCATCCTGCTTTTCGTATCGCTCTCCGTGCCGCTGCTCTTTATCTCGGGCGTGTCGTGGCCGTGGCCGTCGATACCCGCCTTCTGGAAAGGTGTCGCCTGTCTCTTTCCCTCGACCTTCGGCATGAACGGCTATGTCCGCATTCAGTCGACGGGTGCGACGCTTTCGGACGTCGCCTTCGAACTGCGCGGTCTCTGGATACAGACCGGCGTCTATTTCGTCGCCGCCTGTCTGATTTACCGCAAGCAGATTCGACGGATCGCGAACCGATGCCGTCGGTAGATACGGATTCATCCGCTCCTGCTGCCCGCAGGGGAACGGACCGGATTGTTTCGGATACGAATGCGGCCCCTCCGTCCATCGGCGGAGGGGCTTGTTCGTCGGACCGATTCCGGATTATTCGTTTCGGACTTACAAGTGTTCGATATGTCATTTTGCGAAACGGGAAGTACGAATCGGACAACCTATGAGCAAAAAAGATAACCGCCGTATCGTGTAAAATCCGTTGCTTTGTCGTACGAAAACAGCAAGACGAAACGATATGGACGGATACATTGCCCCAATCATCGGCCCGGTGGCGGACGTGCGTTTCCCCGATGCGGGAATTGCTTCGCCGCTGCTCCCGCCGCACGACGGATGCGGACGGGCCCTCGTCGTGGCCTTTTCGTCCGACGGCTCGCGGTGCGGGGCGTTCAACGCCAATGCCGTCACCGACGATCCGGCCGATATCACACCCAACGATTGATTCCTTAGCAACCATGAAGATACTTATCAACCCCCGCTACGAATACCTGCGGCCGTTCGTCGAACGGCTGGCCCGTCCGATCTTTTTCGCCCGAAACGGAGAGACGCTGCACAGCGGCCGCAACACCGTCAAACTTTTCGAAACGGACGGCGTGCGGCTCGTCGTCAAGAGTTACGAACGCCTCTCGCCGTTCAATCGCCTTGCCTACGGAGTGCTGCGCAAGAGCAAAGCCATGCGCGCCTATCTGCATGCCGACCGGCTGCGTCGGCTGGGCATCGATACGCCCGAGGAGGTGGCTGTCGTGGAGATTCGCCGGCGGGGCGTGATGCGGCAATGCTATTTCGTGTCGCTGTATACGGATTACGAATCGATCCGTCCCGCGACCGAGCTGTTCATGCAACGGGAAGAGGCGAAACGCGTGCTCGACGGCGTGGCCGAATTTCTGGTCCGGATGCACTGGGCGGGCGTGGAGCATAAGGATTTGAATGTCGGGAATATCCTATACCGGAAAGAGAACGGTCGGTATTGTTTTCAGGTCATCGACACCAACCGGATGGCGTTTCACCGGCGTTTGTCCATGCGCCGGCGGCTGCGCAACATGCGTCGGCTGTCATGCGGCGCTTCGGCCTATCTCTATATCCTGCATCGTTATGCGGAGGTATTGCGTGCCAATGCGAACGGCGTGCAGCTCAAAGGCGCCATCTGCCGGCTGGCGTTCGAATGGCGGCAACGCACGAAAAGAAAGCTCAAAAGCATCTTCCGCCGGGACAAAACCGGGTCGCGGAGGGAATGCGGCGAAGTGCAGATGATTCGTATTCCCGGCCGCCTATGAAACGGAGCATCGCATTGCTGACGGCTGCCGTTTTCTCGACGGCCTGCCAGGTCGAATATCATCCCTACGATACGCGCATCGACGGTCCAACGGGTATCAATGCCCGCAACATCGCCCGCATCGAAAAGGCGTGCGCAGGCAGGCGGACGATCCGTTTCGCGCAGATCAGCGACACGCAGCGCTGGTACGACGAAACCGAAGACGCAGTCAGGGCGCTTAACGCCCGCGACGACATCGACTTTGTGATCCACACGGGCGATCTGGCCGATTTCGGCATGCGCGACGAGTTCGAGCGGCAGCGCGACATCCTCGACCGGCTGCGTGTTCCCTATGTCGTCCTGCTGGGCAACCACGACTGTCTGGCCACCGGAGAACGGATTTTTACCCGGATTTTCGGCGAGGTCGATTTCGCCTTCACGGCCGGCGACGTGCGCTTCGTCTGCCTGAACACCAATGCGTTGGAGTTCGACCATGACACGCCCGTCCCGAACTTCGATTTTCTCGAGCGGCAGATCGACGGCTTTCCTGCCGGGGCTGAAAAGACCGTCGTGGTCATGCACGCCAAGCCCTATTCCGAGCAGTTCGACAACAACGTGGCCAAGATATTTCAATATACCATCCGGCAGTTTCCCCGTCTGCAATTCTGCCTGAACGGTCACGGCCACCATTTCGCGGCCGAGGACCTGTTCGGCGACGGGGTGATTTACTACGAATGCGACAACATCGGCAAAGAGAACTATCTGCTCTTTACCGTTACCGAGGAGGGGTACGATTATGAACGGGTGGAATTTTAAGCGACTGATCGTCATCTTGGCCGGCAGCCTGTGGTTGCTGCCGGCGGCGGCCCAGGAGCCGTCGTTCGTCCCGCTCGCCAACATCCGCCTCGGCCAAAACAAGCGCCTCGATTGGCGAGAACACCGGGGTTACGAAGGTTGGGAGCGCGGAATTCCCACGCATGTCAAGGCACAATACGCCGGCGGCATGGGCTTTATGTCGGTCGGCTGCGGTTGGGACTACGGAAAGAAATGCCGCTGGGAGACCGACGTGCTGATCGGTGTTCTGCCCAAGGCCTGGTCGGACCGGACACACACGACTTTCACGCTCAAACAGAATTACATTCCGTGGAGCATCCGGTGTTGCGAGCGGTTCGCCATCGAACCCTTCACGACAGGCGTTTATCTCAACTTGATTACGGGCGAGGATTATTGGGTGCGCGAACTCGACAAATATCCCGGCGACAGCTACTACGGCTTCACCTCGCGCCTGCGGCTGCATCTTTATGCCGGACAGCGTTTTACCTACTACCTGAAAAACGACGGCCTGCTGCGCGATATCACGCTTTATTACGAGCTGAGCGCCAACGACCTCGACATCATCGCCAAATGCGGCAACAAGTCGCTCGACCTCTCCGAAATCGTCTATTTCTCGGTGGGGATCAAGTTCCAGTTGTTGCGATAAAAATTGAATTCGAACTATTCGCATACATTTGTCGCCTGTCGAATACGTTCCGTCCCCTCGTCAAGCGGACTATTGCCCCCGCCGCCGTAAAAACGGGCAAAACGGCTTCCATCTACGTCAGAATCGTTACAGCGGCACAGATACCGACCGATTCTGTTATTCGGTTCATCAGAAACAATGCCTCTCGTCCCGCCACTTCGAAGCCATAAGCAACAGGCATGAGATTAGACCATACGATGATTGGGTCGAGCAATTCACAGCTACCTGCTTCTCGAAATGCGCGATGAAGGAGCGGAAGTAACCGAGCTGCGTCTCCTGCTCGGAAGCCATACCCAGCAGCAGGCATCTGACCTCTTTTGCCGTTACCCGTTCGCGAACGGCAGACTGCTCGCGGTAAATGCCCAGTGCCGAAGCTCGCAGCTCGTCCAACCTACGATTGATTTCGACGGCCTCGGCGCTTTAGCCTTTGGCACAGCCCGATGTCCACAGCGAACATAGCGCGAGCATCTTGGCGCTGAACACGCTTTCCGATTGGTTGATAGTCAAACGCCCCATGACAGGACAATAACCCTCAACATTCGTTTCTTTTCAGGTAGAACGCAACCTTTACATCTTCCTGATTCACAACTTTATTTATCGCTTACAAAATTAGGTGATATAGAGCTATTTAGAGCCATGAAAAACGCAGCGATATACTTTCACCTTCGAAGCCGTCTTTTCACGAAACTCCGAATAAAACGACTATCTTTGTCGTGGAGTTTCGTGAGAAAACCGGTGTTCTTCGAAATACAGAACTGTTTATCCGATTTTCTTGGTACCTTTGGCTCCGCTGAAGATACTCCGGCTCAACAAAACCCAAACAAGTTTGCTTTTGCCCTCGCTTATTCGTACCTTGGGCTGCGCCGAGAATACTCTCGCTCAGCAATTGCCAAATAAATTTGCCATTGCCCTCGCTTATTCGTATCTTTGACTTCGCCTTAGATACTGCGCCTCGGAAAAAATGCAAGCGAGCTTGCTTTTTTCTCTCGGCT
>CANPHE010000022.1 GCA_947573795.1 uncultured Alistipes sp.
GCTGGGGGCGTCGCACCAATGGTGCGAGCCGCCGAAGAGGGCAAGGCTGTGCCTTGCATTTTGCAGAAAGTATCGTTAATCGTTCTTAGTCGGATGGCGGCCGGGGGCGGGCCGTAGCCTGCGGGGTGAGCGAAGCGAGCCTCCGCCGCCGGAGGCTACGGCTCGCGCGGTCTTTCAGACCGCAATTTGCTGATTTAGGCTGCTTCGCAAAACTTTCACCTTTTCACCTGCAAACCGTTGAAAAAAACGGGGCCCGAAGGCCCCGCATGTCCGTTGTCGGCAATTGCTGGGACCCTTAGTGGCAGTCGCAGTGCCCGTCGTGGTCGCCGCAACCGCAACCGTCGTGGCAGCCGTCGCCGCAGTCGTGATCGCCGCCGCACGAACCGCACGAGCAGTGACCCTGGAGGTCTTCGGGCGTGACGTCGCGCACTGAAACTACTTCGACCTCGAAGTTGAGCGTCTTGCCCGCCATCGGGTGGTTGAAATCCATTTTCACGGTATCTTCGCCGACCTCCTTGACGACACCCATCATGCGGTTGCCCTGCTGGTCGCTCATGGGCACCTGCGAGCCGACGAAGAGGATATCCTCGGCCAGTTTGCCGTCTACCATGAATATGTTTTTGGGCAGATCGACCACTGCTTCGGCGATGAATTCACCGTAACCGTCCTTCGGAGCAAGGGTGAATGCCACGCGCTCGCCGACCTCCTTGCCCAGGATCGCCTCCTCGAATTTGGGGAGCAGCATGCCCGTGCCGAAGATAAATTCCAACGGCTGGCCCGGACGCGACTGGTCCGCGATCTGGCCGTCGACGGTGAGCTTGTAGTCTACACCGACCATTTTGTTCTGTTCTACTTTCATTGTTTTATCGGTTTGTTGTCAATATGTTTTTTCTTTTGTTATAACATGCGGCTCTTTGAGCCGCGCGGGCCGCAGCTTCCGGCGGCGAAGGCTCGCTTCGCAGGCTGCCTCTGTGAAAAACCGCTCACCTTCGCCCTGTTCGTGCGGCAGCTGCAAAGGTAACCAAAAACCGCCGATTTGCAAAAATGCGGCCTCTCTGTGCGGAAAATGGAGCGAAAAGCCCGGCCGATGCCGTCGGCCGGGCTTTTCCGCCGTTGCGTTATTCGTTCACGCAGCAGAGGTTGCGGTCGCCGTAGCCGTTGTCGATCTTCGTCACATAGGGGAAGAACTTCGCCGCACGGACCCACTCCAGTGGGAATGCGGCCTCCATGCGCGAATAGGGATGCTGCCACTCGCCCGCCAGCTCGACGGCCGTGTGAGGGGCGTTCTTCACCACGTTGTCGGGCTGTCCTGCGGCGGCCTCGCATTCGCGTTTGATCTGCACCAGCGCTTCGATGAAACGGTCCATTTCGGCCTTCGGCTCCGATTCCGTGGGCTCGACCATCAGGGTCTCGTGTACGGGGAACGAGAGCGTCGGGGCGTGGAATCCGTAGTCCATCAGTCGGTGGGCGATGTCGCCGCAGTCGATGTCGTAATCCTTCTTGAAGGAGGTCAGGTCGAGGATCATTTCGTGACCCACGCGGCCCCTCTCGCCCGAATAGTAGGTGCGGAATTCCGATGCCAGCGCCGCCGACATGTAGTTGGCGTTGACGATGGCCATCTCGGTTACGCGGCGCAGCCCCTCGCCGCCCAGCATCTTGATATAGCCGTAGGTGATCGGCAGTAGCAACGCCGAGCCCCAGGGTGCCGAGGCGACGGCCGTGATGCCCTCGTCACCGCCCGTCGCAGCGATCGGGTGCGACGGCAGGAAGGGTTTCAGGTGCTCGGCGACGCAGATCGGACCTACGCCCGGACCGCCGCCGCCGTGGGGCATGGCGAAAGTCTTGTGGAGGTTGAGGTGGCAGACGTCGGCTCCGATATATCCGGGGTTGGTTAGCCCCACCTGGGCGTTCATGTTGGCGCCGTCCATGTAGACCTGACCGCCGGCGTCGTGTACCGCGTCGACGATCTCGCGGATGCGGCTCTCGAAGACGCCGTGTGTCGAAGGATAGGTCACCATCAGGCCGCACAACTCCGAGGAGTGCTCCTGGGCTTTGCGTACGAGGTCCTCGACATCGATGTTGCCGCGCTCGTCGCAGGCTACCGTTACGATCTTCATGCCCGCCATGGCGGCCGATGCGGGGTTGGTGCCGTGGGCCGATGCGGGGATCAGCACCACGTTGCGGTAACCCTGACCGCGGCTCTGGTGGTAGGCGCGGATCACCATCAGGCCCGAATATTCGCCCGCGGCGCCCGAATTGGGCTGCAACGAACATCCGGCGAATCCCGTGATCGTCGCGAGGTCCTTCTCCAGCTCGGCGATCATTGCGAGGTAACCTTCGGCCTGGTCGGCGGGGGCGAAGGGGTGCATGTTCTGGAACCCGGCGAGCGACAACGGCTGCATGAGTGCCGCGGCGTTGAGCTTCATCGTACAGGAGCCGAGCGAGATCATCGAGTCGGCCAGCGAGATGTCGTGGTGTTCGAGCCGTTTGATGTAGCGCATCAGGTCGCTTTCGCAACGGTAGGTGTTGAAAATTTGCTCCGTGAGGTAGGCCGAAGTGCGCACCAGCGCTGCGGGCAGCGCGTTTTCCGCGGCCAGCTTCACCGCTTTGGCCTTCTTGCCTTTCGCGGCGGCGAAAATGGCGGCCACGGCGGCGATCTCCTCGGGTGTCGTCACCTCGTCGAACGACATGCGCACGGCATTCTCCGAAGGGTAGTAGAAGTTGATGCCCTGTTCGAGCGCCAGCGATTGCACGACGGCGGCGTCGGCCTCGACCTCCAGCGTGTCGAAGAAATCCCGGGCTGCGAGTTTGTAATCGAGTGTTTCGAGCGCCCGGGCGACGCTCACGGCGGCGCGGTGTGCCGTTTCGGCGGCGCGGCGTACTCCTTCCGGCCCGTTGTAGACGCAGTAGAATCCCGCCATCGAGGCCATCAGGGCCGAGGCGGTGCAGATGTTCGACGTAGCGCGCTCGCGCTTGATATGCTGTTCGCGCATCTGGAGCGCCATGCGCAGTGCGCGGTTGCCCAGACGGTCGACCGATACGCCGATGATGCGGCCCGGCATGTTGCGTTTGAAGGCCTCGCGCGTGGTCATGTACCCGGCCGAGGGACCTCCGAAGCCCATCGGCGTACCGAGGCGCTGCGTGGAACCGACGGCGATGTCGGCGCCCCATTCGCCCGGAGCCTTCAGGAGCGCCAGGGCCAGCGGATCGGCCACGGCCGTGACGAGTGCTCCGGCGGCATGGGCCGCTGCCGTAAAGGCGGCGTAGTCGCGCACGGCGCCGTCGGCGGCCGGATACTGCACCAGGGCGCCGAACTCCTTGCCCGTAAATTCGTAGGTGTCGTAGTCGTCGACGATCAGTTCGATGCCGAAGGGTTCGCTGCGCGTCAGCAGCACGTCGAGCGTCTGCGGGAAGATGTTGCGGTCGACGAAAATCTGGTTGCGGCCCTGCTTCACGGCTTCGCGCGAACGCAGTGCGAACATCATGAGCATCGCCTCGGCGGCGGCCGTGCCCTCGTCGAGCAGCGAGCAGTTGCCGATCTCCATGCCCGTGAGCGAGATCAACGCCGTCTGGAAATTAAGCAGCGCTTCGAGGCGTCCCTGCGAGATTTCGGCCTGATAGGGGGTATAGGAGGTGTACCACGCCGGATTTTCGAACACGTTGCGTGCTACGGCGGCCGGTACGGCGCAAGGGTAGTAGCCCATGCCGATGAACGAACGCAGCGTGCGGTTGCGGTCGGCCAGGGCGCGGATATGCGCGGCGAATTCGTATTCGCTCATCCCCTCGGCCGGGAGGGCGAGGGGTTTGCGCAGGCGGATCGACTGCGGAATGACCTGCGAGATCAATTCGTCGACCGTCGCGACGCCGATCGTGTCGAGCATGGCACGAAGCTCCTTTTCATTGCTGACGCCGATATGGCGCGAGGTAAAGTTGTCGAACATTATGATGAGTTTTGAGTAATAGCGCTTTTTCGGTCAATGCCACACAAAGGTAAAATAAAAGGAACGGACACGCAAAAATTTTGAACGATATTCTTTTCTGAAAGAGATGAAAAAGGACCAAATTGCAGGTTTGGCCCTTTTTGTTTGTCAACGACATTGGAGCAATCCTTGCTGCCCCATTTCATTGCCTTGTTTCGCCGCCTTTTGATACCAGTATATTGCTTCATCAAGGTCTTTTTCGACTCCTTTACCTTTTTTGTAACATTCAGCCAGATTAACTTGTGCTGTGGCGAATCCGTTTTCTGCTGCCATTTTGTAATATAGATATGCTTTTTTCAGATTTTGTCGTCGTACATTTGTCATGAGTTAAACAATTGAATTATTTTTACAGTATCAGGCATGGAATAAGACAGATTTGTCGTTGGTTTTAGAAACCGTAGAATACGTTACGTCCCCATGCTTTGCATCTTAAAACCGGACAGTTCGTTAGGCCGTATAGAGCCCGTGTTCGCGACGATGGTTTACAAGATGTAGTTTTCACTTAAATTCTTTTTATTATGGTTTACATCGGTATCGACATCAGCAAAAGCAGTTTTGTTGTAGCTTATCCGTCAGTGAACGGCTACCGTACCAAGGCTTATCCGAATACTGCTACGGGAGTGCGTAAGTTCATCGTTACACTCTCTGCGGTGGAGCATCACTGCGTCATGGAAGCCACCGGCAATTACGGTTTTCTGCTGCTGTACCTGCTTCATCAGAGCGGTATTGCCGTCAGTCTGGTAAATCCCAAGCAGATCAAGCATTTTTCCCGGATGATGATGGCCGTTACCAAGACCGACGAGAAAGACGCCTGTATGATCGCCATGTACGGAGAGAAGATGAATCCTCCCATCTACAAAATGCCCTCACAGGCCATCATGCTGCTCAAACAGAAGAAAACAGTCATCCGTCAGCTTCGTAAACAACTCGTCGCATCGAAGAACCTGCGGGAATCGCTCATCGTACTGCCTTATCGGGACAAAGACTGTGTGCGGGCATTGGACAAGACCATTGACTTCTTAACCAAACAAATCGAGCAACTCGAAGCGGAACTGGCTGACATCGCATCATCCGAGTTCGACAAGCAACTAAAAGCTCTGACATCCATCAAAGGAATCGGAATTACGCTCGCTACGGCACTCATCCTTACAACCGGAGGATTTACCTACTTCGACAATGCAAAGCAACTATCCCGCTTCATCGGAATATGTCCAATCTACCAACAATCCGGAACCTCCATAAATATCAGGGGACATATAAACCGGAACGGAGATGAATACCTGCGATCCCTGCTCTATGTCGCCTCGTGGTCGGCTCTGAGATCAAATGCGGCATGTCGGGAATCTTATCTCCGATTAAAGGCAAATGGAAAACCATCCAAAGTAGCTCTGATCGCTGTGGCTAACAAACTCGTCAGACAGGCTTTTGCTATCGCTACAACCGACTCAACATATATCGACGGGTTTGTCTCTACTAAAAAATAACCTCTCGTTCATTTTTTTTACCTCTTTATTTGCTTTTTAACACAGTTCGTGTTCCGTCTCCTAATTCATAGCATTGGCCTAATTCGTTTTGAGCTTCGACACATCCTTTTTTTGCAGCCTGTGTATACCATTTTATCGCCCTACTCACTCATATCATATGGTGTATTATCGTAACCATATGCAAAGCTGCGCCCTTTTTCATAGCAACTGTATGCGTCTAAATTATAAAGACCGTCTTGGATGTCCAAATGATTTTTATAAATGGATTTTCCTAAAAAGCCGATGCTGATCAGGATGGCAACTGCTCCTGCAATTACGTACGGTTTACGTCTTTTCCATACCTTAGTTCGCCGTTCCGCCGCCGCTTTTTCCTCCTGCTCGCGCCGGAGACGGAGTTTCTCCTCTTCTTTGGCCTGCTCTTCGCGCCATATGCGCCGCCGTTCGGCTTGTTCCAGTGTGCAGGCGTAGATCAACTCTTCGGCATAGAGCTGCGGACTGGCGAGTATCTCGTGCAGCTTGTCGTTGTCCATCGCCCGGACTTGCTCCGTAAATTTCGCACTCTTGCTGCGGATGTCGATCTCTCGGCGGCACTCTTCGACCAGCGAGGCCCGGTACATCGCGGCGTTGCAGACGATTTCGAGCAGTTTATCATCGTCGTACTGCCGCACCTCGGACATCGGAGGAAGTGTTTCGTCGGGGTCTTCCGCGAAATGACGCTCCGCCGAACGTGTTTCCGGCTCTCTGGTTTCTCCCTTGTAGCGCCGGACGGTGTCGCCGGCCTTGATGCGTGCGATCTCGTCGGCCACGGCCTTCGGAACGCAAATCTTGTCGACGGGCATAAAGATCGCGGGCAGAGCCTTGAACCAGACGATGCCGCACGGAATGCCGATGATGCTCAAAAATTCCCCGATCATGGCGAACAGCGCTCCGGCGGCGGCGATCACTCCGAAAGGGAAATAGAGAATCGTAATGACGGTCGAATAAGCCGCGGCGGCTGTGCTGCGTTCCTCGGGCCGCACCAGAGCGAGCTCCTTGCGGGTGACCAGAGCCGATGAAAAGGGCGAGAGCAGGAATCGTGCGATCTGGAAAAATCCGAGCCCCACGGGATAGAGTACTACCGTGCAGCATAGGATCGCGCCGAACAATGCATAAAAAAATGCGAATAGGAATCCGAGAAATGGAAAATGCCAGAGAATGTTCAAACAACCGTTCATATTTACTTAATTTTAAGGGTTAGTCGTTTCGTTGCACATAAAAAAGGCGTGAGCAAATTTTTCCGAATTCACTCACGAGGTATTAGGCGACCCACCAAGTAGAATTACGGATAAATGCCCACGCTGAAAAACAGCGAGAGCACCAACCTTAATCTCTTACTTGGTTACGAAAGTGCCTAATTTTCGTGAGTAAGAAAAAAGCCGATGCGCTTTTTATTGTTCGTATGTCGGCGATCCTTGTAGACCGCACGTTGCAAAGATAGAAAAATCAATCCGAAATCGTGCGGTGATTCGGATAAAAAATCGGGCCCCGGCGCGATTGTTCGTCGGGGCCTGTTTCGTACGGAGCTAATATCGAAAACTGCTGCCGCCGATGAATTCGCGCAGGATCGATGTGGGCGGAATCTCGTCGGGCGCGATGGGGATGAAGTTGTCGAGGAACTGCAACATGCGCCGAGCCTCGTCGTATTCGGGAATCGTGTCGGGCACCTCGCGGAGAATCTTTTCGGCGAAGGGGCGCAGGACCGAGATTTCGTAGAAGAGCGACGAGTTGAGCATCACGTCGGCGTTTTCCTGGTAGGGGAAAATATGGCGTTCCTCGCCGCGGCGCACCGAGGGCCAGCGCGTCAGCGTCGCCACGGCGTCGGCGCCCCGCTGCGTATAGTCGCGCGTGAGGCGGCGCAGCAGGCGGTTGTCGGTGGTGGCGATGCGCGAAAGGTTGTCCAGTGCCACGGAGGTGAAGCACGAGACGTAGATGCGGAATTTCTGTGCGTCGGGAATCGAGGGGGTGAGCCGCGGGTTGAGACCGTGGATACCCTCGACGATGAGGATCGACCGCTCGTCGAGCGTCAGCGGCCGGTCGTGGTGCATGCGGCGTCCGGTGATGAAGTCGTAGCGCGGGATGTCGACGCTCTCGCCTCGCATCAGACGCCCCAGGTGGTCGTTGAAGAGCTCCAGATCGATGGCCTCGAGCGCCTCGTAGTCGTAGTCTCCGTTTTCGTCGCGGGGCGTCTGCTCGCGTTCGACGAAATAGTCGTCCAGCGAGATCATCACGGGCCGCAGCCCCAGGACGCCGAGCTGGATGCTCAGCCGCTTGGCCGAAGTGGTCTTGCCGCTGCTCGAAGGCCCCGAGATGAGCACCATCCGCGTGCCGCGCGTGCGGTTGGCTTCGAGAATTGCATCGGCTACTTCGGCGAATTTGCGCTCGTGGAACGCTTCGGCGACCTTGATCATGCTCCCCGCGTCGCCGGCCAATGTGCGGGCGTTGACCGCCCCGATGGTCGGCACGCCCATCATGTCGACCCAGGCGCCGTATTCGCGGAAGATGCCGAACATCTTCTCCTGGGGACCTGCGGGGATCACCCGCTCGGGATCGGTGCGCAGCGGCAGGGCGAGGTAGAGACCGTCGTAGCAGGGTTCGATGCCGAAGCGCTCGACGAAGCCGGTCGAGGGGGCCAGCGAACCGTAGAAATAGCCGGCCGTGTCGTCGAGCGTATAAAGATAGCTGTAAAGCCGCGGACGTGTGTCCAGCAGGACGATCTTGTCGTCGTAGCCCAGTTCGGCATAGCGGGCGCGCACTTGGTCGGTCGGCAGTTTCGTGCTCCGGATCGGGAAATCGGCCTCGACGATCGCCCGCATGCGTTCTTCCAGTGCCCGGGCCTCGGCGTCGGAAAAACCGCGGATGCCGTCGATTTCGCAGTAGAACCCGCCCTGCGCCATCGAATGGCGGATGCGGAGCGTGCGTCCGGGGTAGAGGTCGCGCACGGCCTTCTGGAGGATGAACCACGCGGTACGCTGGTAGACGCGGATTCCGGCGAACGAGGCGATATCGACGAAACGTACCGTCGCCGGGGTATACAATTTGTAACCGAGTTCCCGAAGCCTGTTGTCGACATAGGCCGCCAGGTAGGGATGGCGGCCGGCCGGAAGCTGCGCTGCGATTTCCGCCAGCGAAACGCCCGGCGGCACTTGCAACTCGCCGGACGGATTTTCACAGATGACTCGTATCGTATCGTTCATAAACGGATTTTTGCGGATCGAGCGATAAAGGTAAAAATAATTCGTAACTTTGGCAAGCCGAAATGCGCAATTGGAAAATAATATCGGAAATATGAAAACCCTTTTTCGGAATCTGCTGCTGCTGCTCGTCGCGGGTGCAGCCGCCTGCACGCCTCGCGAGCGGACGATCGTGCTGCTCTCGACGAACGACATGCACGCCAAAATCCAACATTTCCCCCGCCTGGCTGCCGCCGTCGAGGCTTGCCGCGATACGGCGCAGCTGGTCGTGCTGGTGGATGCGGGCGACCGCTGGACGGGCAATGCCTATGTCGACCGCACGCCGACGCCCGGCATGCCGATGATCGCCCTGATGAACCGCCTGGGCTACGACGTGGCGACGTTGGGCAACCACGAATTCGATCACGGGCAGGCTTTTCTGGGGCGCATGATCGACAGCATGGATTTCGAGGTCGTATGCGCCAACGTCGTGAGCGACACGTGCACCTTCCCGCAGTTGCCGCCCTATACGATTCTCCGACGCGACGGCATCCGCATCGGATTCGTCGGCGTCGTTACCAATTACGAGGGTCCCGGGCACCCCGCGGGCAACGCATCGAGTTTCGTGGGGCTGCGTTTCCCCGATCCGCAGGAATTGGCCGAACGTTATGCCGCCGAACTGCGTCCGAAGGTCGACCTGCTGGTGCTGGTGTCGCACATGGGCGACGACCGCGATCAGGAGTTGCTCGAGGACGGTTCGCAGTTCGATCTGGTGATCGGCGGACATACCCACGAACTGCGCGATACGCTCGTCGGCGGAACGCTGTTGACCCAGACGGGTAAGAACCTGGCCAACATCGGCGTCACGAAAGTCCGCATGCGGGGCCGCAAGATCGAGCGAATCGATTTCGAGATCGTGCCGCTCTCGAACTACGAGCCCGATGCCGAGTATCAGCGGTTGGTGGACGACTATTATGCCGATCCTGAGCTGAACCGTCCTATCGGAACCTTCGCCCGCACGGCGACGAAAGCGGGGCTTGCGAACTGGATGGCCGCGACGGCCGCTGCCGATGCCGGAGCCGATATCGGAATCTATCATATCGGGGGCGTGCGTCTCGATTCGATATCGCAGGGCGGAGTGAGCACGGCGCGGATTTACGACCTGGAACCGTTCGGCACCGAGGTCGCCGTAATCGACATGACGGTCGAGGAGCTGCGGCGGATGATCGTCACGAAGTACAACGAGCCCACGCGCGAGGGACATCGCATCGATCTGATCGCTACGGTGCCCTATACGATCGTCGTCGATGCCGACGACCGGGCCTGTACGGTGCTCTTTCCGGGGTTGAGCGACCGCAAAACCTATCGTGTGGCGATGAGCGACTATGTTTTCAAGAATTACCGCGATATCGAGCGGCAGCGCGGATCGATATCGGGTCGTAAGGTAGCCGACGTATTGTCGGAGAATCTTGTTTCGGGACGCCCGGTCGATCCGGACAATGCCTTGAAGCAAAAGGTCGTGCGAGAGTAAGAGGGCTTTTCGAATTGCTAATGCAATGCAGAAGTTTGCAGGTAGCGGGTTGCAGCCCACAAATCGACATTCGCGGTAAACTCAACGCCTCGGGCGTTGCATCTTCGGCGGCTCGCACCAAAGGTGCGACCGGCCCGGCCGCCGAAGATGATCGTTGGATGCAAACTTCGGCTTCTCCGAATCGCCTTCGCAATGCTGGCATTTGTACCTTTTGATACCCCAAAATCCCGAAAACAAACCGGGGCCGTCGGATCGTCCGACGGCCCCGCCTGCTTTTCGGAACGACGTTCCGCGTTATTTCCCGGCCGAAAGTTTTTCGATCTGCTTTTCGGCTTCGGCCTGGAGATTGGCGGCCTGCTTCTCGGCCTCCGAAACCAGCTTGTCGCCCGCCTTTTGTGCGGCGATCTTCGCCAGCGCACCTTTCGATGCGGCGGCTTCGACCAGCTTGTCGCTTTGGGCCTTGGCCGCTTCTACGAGCTTCTCGCCCGCGCGCTGCGCTTCGGCACGCAGGTTCTCGGCCTGTTTGGCGATCTCCTCCGAGAGCGATTCGCTGCCCGTGAGTTTCTGTATCTGCTCGTCCACGACGTTTTTCAAAGCCTCCTGTGCCGCCTCTTTCACGCCTAAGGTGATTTTGGGGGCGGTGAAGGTTCCGCCGATGCCTACGTTGATCGATTCGAGGAGTCCGTTGCCGCCGGGCAGGGCCACTTTGGCCGTGTAGTCGATCGTCTGGTCCAGTCCCGTCGTACCCGAAAGCGTGACGGTCGTTCCGGCCATCTTCAGGTCGAAGGGCTGCGTGGCGATGCGTCCGTCGCGAATGGTGAAGCGGATCGCCACGTCCTTGGCCTGGATGCGCCGCAGGGCGTCGTTGTTGAGTGCCTTGGCCAGGGCGTCGAACGCCCCGATGTTCTGTACCTCGATATGCTCGGATTTGATCTCGCCCGTCGCCGTGAGGGTCATCAGTTCGGGCGACATCGCAGCGTCGAGCATTGTCTTCAGATCGAGCGATAGGGAGTAGTCGCCGCCGGTTTTCTCGAAGAGCGGCACGAGGCGGCGCACGGTCTCCAGCTCCTCGAAGGTCTTCGCGAAGGAGGCTCCCGCCAGCGAGAGTTTCATCGCCAGTGCGGGGTGCGCCGCATCGGCGGCCGTGGAGTAGCTGCCCGATGCCGTGGCGTTACCGCCGAAAAGACCCATGCGCAGTCCGTCGAGCGAAAGGATACCTTCGGCGACCCGCATCTGACCGGAGATTCCCGTGATCGTCATGTTCTGGAACAATACCTTTTGCAGCTCGGTGCTGAGCGACAGGTTGAGGTTTTTCGGTATCTCGATCGCCTGCGTCGGCTCGGCCGGAGCCGCTTCGTCGTCCGTCGATTCGGTCGATTCGGTCGATTGGGGCAGCGACTTCATGATCTCGTTGAGGTCCAGCAGCTCCGATTTGACGTAGAGACGCCCCGAGAGCCGTTCGCCGCGCAGCAGGTAGCCCAGGTAGTCGGTCAACTGGCCGTTGGCCGCCAGGTCGCTGCGACCGACCGTGACGCCGAATTCGCCCAGGGTCATGGCCTGCGGCGAGACGGATGCCGCGGCACGCCGGATGAAAAGATCGGGAAGTCCGTCGACCCGCAGCGCCAGACGCTCTACGACCAGCGATCCTTGGGCGCCGATCCGTTCGTAACGACCCTTCTCGGCGTCGGACAGGCGGCCCGAGAGTTTCAGATCGGCCGATACGGCACCCGAGAGTTCCGTGCCCTTTTCGAGCGGATAGACCTCTCCGATCGCGTCGAGGTCGACGCGTCCCGATGCCGAGGCGCGCAGCGTGGGGTCGCTCACGAGGTTGGTCGCATGGAAGGTTGCTGCGACGCTGTTTCCGGCCATCTTCAATCCGAATTTCGAAAGGTCGATCACCGTGCGGTCCATCGTTCCGCCGGGGTTGGAGACCGCAGCCGCGATCTCGATATCGGTTACGGCTTTCGGCAGCGACGCGTATTGGAAACTGCCGTGATGCACTTCGGTCTTGAATTCGAATGCCGGGAGCTGCGAGTCGCGCAGTTCGCCGCGCGCCCAAAGCGAGAGCGAGAGTTCGCCCGAAGCGGTCAAGTCGCGGAAGTCGCGCGTGTAGAAGGCCGGGACGAGCGACAGGATCTCCTTGAAACGTACACGGTCGCATCCGGCGCGCAGGTCGAGCGCCACGGCCTCGTCGCGCAGTTCGGCCCAGCCGTCGAGCGAGAGTTCGATGGCATTGAGCCGCAGCGTGTTGTCGGAGAAGGTGAAGCGGTTATTCTTCAGGTCGGCGGCGATCACGGCGTCGAGTTCCGCCTCGGCGTCGCTCAGCAGCGGAATGCCGCCCTGCACGAAGTGCATGCCGGGGGCCGACAGATGCAGCGCCAGGTCGGTCTGCTCGGCCGACAGGTCGCCGCGCAGACGCAGCGAGAGCGGCGCGGTGCGGAATGCCATCCTCGTCGAGTCGTCCTCGTAGCGGATTGCGGCGTCGGTGATCCGCAGGTCGCGCACCGAGAGCCGGAAGGCCGATTCCGAAGTGTTCTCTTCTTCGGCAGGCTGCTCCTCCGAGGGCTTCATCACGTCCCAGTTTACGGCGCCGTCGGCCAGCTTGCGGGCATGGACTTGCGGGGCTGCGAGGATGATTTTCGTCACCTCGAACCCTTCGTCGCCCAGGAGCGAAAAGGGATTCACCACGACCGAAATGCGACGTGCGGCGACGATCGTATCGCCCTCGAAGGCCTCCGTGCCGATCAGCGTCAGTCCCTTCAGCTCCAGCGAAGCCCGCGGGAAGTGGCGCAGCAGGCTGATATCCAGTTTCTCGAAGTCGAGCCGTGCGGTCAGCATGGCATTCGCTTCGCGTTTGACGATCTCGGAGATTTTACCCCGCAGCAACATCGGCGCGGTAAGCGCCGTTGCCAGAATCACGACGACGACAATCGCGGTCGTCTTCAGGATGTTCTTCATCATGTCTGAGCGAATTTTCGGACCCTCGGGTCCGTAATTACCGCAAAGATACTCTTTTTTGGACAAATCGCAGCTTTCGGCGGCGGATTCCCGCTGAAAACAAGGGAAAAAGAGGTCGGATACTTTCCGTATCGGATTTCGGGCCGGAAAGATGGTCGTATTTTCTCCGATAACGGTCGATTTCTCCGATATTTCGGCCGAAACTCGGGAAAATTAAAAACTTTTTTGGTTTCTTAAGTTTTCGTGCCTATATTTGTCGCCGTAAACAAACGACCGACCATGACTCCGAAAGAACGTATTGTGGAACAGGCCATGCGCATGTTCGCCGCACAGGGGATCAAATCCGTGCGGATGGACGATATCGCGCAGCAATTGGGCGTCTCGAAACGGACGCTTTACGAACAGTTCGGCGACAAGGAGGGATTGCTCTATCTGGCCATGAGCTGTTATTTCGAACGGGACCGTCTGCGTCACGAGGAGATGACCCGTGACGCCGGCAACGTACTCGAAGCGATGTTCATCGTCCTGTGCGACGTGATGGCTACCTCCGGTACGACCAACCGCATGCTCGACAACCTGCGCAAGTTCTATCCGGCGGTGTACGAAAAACTCATGAGCGAGGGTACCGAGCAGAGCCGTGCCGACTTCCGCAGGATGCTCGTCACCGGTATCGAGGAGGGACTTTTCACCGACCGTTTCGATCTCGATCTGGCCATTACGGTGCTTTTCTATACCGCTTCGGGGCTTATGGCCCGCAAGGGGGGGGGATTCGTGCTTCCGGGCGGAATCGACGAGCGGAAGGCCTTCGTGCAGATCATCAGCACCTTTTTGCGCGGAATCTCCACGCCGAAGGGGTTGCGTCTGGTGGATGATTGCCTGAAACGCTGCGGTCCCTCGTGCGACCGATAAAATATTCGCGCTTCCCGATCGTCGGCATAAAGGAACGACGTGTGCGGCGTTTGAATCGATTCCGGAACGAACAATGACAAACAACAATCGAACGATGAAACGATTTTTTCTGATTTTCGGCCTGTTGGCCGTCGGCCTTCCGAGTGCCTCGGCGCAGTTGCGGCTGACGCTCGACAAGGCGATCGATCTCGCCCTGAGCGAGAACCCGACCATCGAGGTGGCCGATCTGGAGGTGCGCCGCTACGACTACGTGAAGCGTCAGACGTGGGGGAATTTGCTCCCGCAGGTCAACGTGACGGGGCAGGTCAACCACCAGTTCGTCGTGCAGAAGATGTCCAAAGGCTTCTCGCTCGGCAACGATCCCTATACGACGCTGAGCGGTGCCGTAGATGCCTCGCTGCCGCTCTTCGCGCCGCAGGTCTACCGCACGATGAAGTTCAACGACGCGCAGATGGCCGCGGCCGTCGAGGCGGCGCGCTCGTCGCGCATCACCCTCGTGGCGGAGGTGCGCAAGGCCTATTATAATATTTTGCTGGCCGAGCAGTCGCTCGCGGTGCTGCGCGAGTCCGAAGCCACGGTCCGGCGTACGGTCGAGGATACGCAGCTGAAATACGACAACGGGCTGGCCTCGGAGTACGATCTCCTGACGGCCCGGGTGCAGCTGAGCAACCTGCGGCCGACGATTCTCCAGACCGAGACGTCGATCCGCCTGGCCGAACTGCAATTGAAAATGTATCTTTCGATTCCCGAGGAGGTGGCGATCGAGGTCACCGGCGAGCTCGATGCGCTGCGCGACGAGGTGCTGGCCGGAACGGACGGTCTGACGGCCGATCCGGGCGAGAACTCCGACCTGCGCACGCTCGAATTGCAGGAGGAGCTGCTGCGCCGCCAATTGCGGACGGAGAATGCGAGCCGCCTGCCGACGATCGGGGCATTCGGCAACTTCACCCTCACGGGCAACAACATGGGGTCGGTGATGTTCGACATGGAGCACGGCGGCATGACGAGCGTCAAGGACGGCTATTTCTGGCAGAATCCGCTCTATGCCGGCATCCGCATCTCGGTGCCCCTGTTCGCCGGACTGACCAAGGCGAACCGTGCGCGCGAGCTGAAGAACCAGATCGCCCAGATCGGCAAACAGCGCGAATATGCCCGCGAGCAGATCGGCGTGCAGGTGCGTGCGGCGCTGAACGACCTGATGACCGCGCGCGAAACGATGTTCGCCCAGGAGAAGACCGTCGAGCAGGCCCGCAAGGCCTATTCGATCGCCGACACGCGCTATCGCGCCGGGGCCGGCACGATGCTCGAACTCAACACGGCGCAGCTCGCCGAGACGCAGGCGCGGCTCGGATTCTCGCAATCGATCTACGACTACCTTTCGGCCAAGGCCGAGTACGACCGCATCGTCGGTCGGGAACGATAAACGAAAAACAAAAACATACCAAGATGAAAAGAATCGTATTTCCGATCGTGGCCGCAGCGATGCTGGCCGCATGCGGCGGCAAAAAGCAGCCTGCCGCGACGGATGCCGTGCAGCGCGTGCTGACCAAGGCCGAGACGGCCCAAACCGCTACGGTGCGGCTCGTCGAGCAATTCACCTCCGAGATCGAACCCTACAAGGAGAACGACATCACCCCCGCGGCGTCGGGCGTGCATATCGACCGCATCCTGGTCGAGGTGGGCGACCGCGTGCAGGCGGGGCAGTTGTTGCTGACGCTCGACCCGACGCAGTACAACCAGCAGATGGTGCAGCTCCGCACCGTCGAGGACGACTACAACCGTCTGCTGCCCGTTTACGAGGCGGGCGGAATCTCCACCCAGCAGATCACGCAGGCCAAGGCGCAGGTCGACGTACAGCGCGAGGTGGTCGCCAACCTGAAGAAGAACATCGAATACCGTTCGCCCATCGCGGGCGTCGTCACGGCGCGCAACGCCGAGGCGGGCGACCTGCTTACGGGGGCTCCCGTGCTGCACGTCATGCAGATCGAGCCGCTGAAGGTCGTGGTTAATATTTCAGAGCAGTATTTCCGCGACGTGAAGGTCGGCATGCCGGTCGATCTGAAGGTCGACATCTTCCCCGACGAAACCTTCGCGGGCAGCGTGTCGCTGATCTACCCGGCGCTCGACGCTACGACGCGCACGTTTCGCGTCGAGGTGAAGGTGCCCAACGTGCGGGGACAGCTGCGTCCGGGCATGTATGCCCGCACGATCTTCGACATGGGGCAGAAGGAGGGTACGATGGTTCCCGACATCGCCGTGCAGAAGCAGATCGGCACGGCCGAGCGCTTCGTCTACGTCCTGCGGGGCGATACGTTGGCCGAGCGTCGTTCGGTGGAGGTGGGACGCCAGGTGGGCGACCGCGTGGATATCCTGCGCGGCGTGGAGCCGGGCGAGCGCGTGGCCGTCACGGCCTTCTCGAAACTCTACGACGGGGCCCCCGTGGAAGTGAAGGATTAACCATTTCGAATCGTTCGTTATGAAAATTTACGAAAGTGCCGTCCGCAAGCCGGTTTCGACCGTGCTGCTGTTCGTCGGGGTGATCGTCTTCGGACTCTTCTCGCTGATGAATCTGGCCGTGGACCAATACCCCGAGATCGAGATACCGCAGATATCGGTCATCACGATGTATCCGGGAGCCAATGCCGCCGATATCGAGACCAACATCACGCGCGTGCTGGAGGACAACCTCAATACGGTGAACAACCTCAAGAAGCTGACCTCCAAGTCGCAGGATAACGTCTCGATGATTACCGTGGAGTTCGAATACGGCTCCGACCTGAACGAGGGGGCCAACGAAATCCGCGACGTGGTGTCGCGCGTGCAGTCGATGCTGCCCGACGACGTGGATTATCCCACGATCTTCAAGTTCTCGACTTCGATGATCCCGGTGATGATGCTCGCCGTGACGGCCGAGGAGAGCTATCCCGCGCTGAACAAGATTCTCGACGACAAGCTGGTCAACGTGCTCAACCGGGTCGACGGCGTAGGCGCCGTGTCGGTCATCGGTGCTCCCGAGCGCGAAGTGCAGGTCAACGTCGACCCGACGAAACTCGACGCCTACGGCATTTCGGTCGAGCAGCTGGGGCAGATCATCGCCGCGGAGAATGTCAACATCCCCAGCGGTACGATCGATATCGGCAACAACACCTTCAACATCAAGGCCGACGGCGAGTTCAAGCTCTCGGACGAGCTGCGCAAGGTGGTGGTTTCCAACGCCGGAGGTCGTACGGTGATGCTCACCGACGTGGCCGAGATCCGCGATACGCTCGAAAAGGCGACGATGGACGAACGCGTGAACGGACAGCGCGGCGTGCGTGTGATCTTCCAGAAGCAGTCGGGCGCCAATACGGTGAACATCGTTCACGAGATACAGTCGCGTCTGCCCGATATTCAGAAAAGCCTGCCGAAGGACGTGAAGATGGAGTTGATTTTCGAAGGTTCCAAGGAGATCACCGACGCCATCGGATCGCTGTCGGAAACGATCCTGTACGCCTTCATCTTCGTCGTGCTCGTGGTGATGGCCTTCCTCGGAAGGTGGCGCGCCACGCTGATTATCTGCATGACGATCCCCGTGTCGCTGATCTGCTCGTTCATCTACCTCTTCGCCACGGGTTCGACGCTCAACATCATTTCGTTGTCGTCGCTCTCGATCGCCATCGGTATGGTCGTCGACGATGCCATCGTCGTGCTGGAGAACATCACTTCGCATATCGAACGCGGTTCGAGCCCCAAGGAGGCGGCCATCTACGCCACCAACGAGGTGTGGTTGTCGGTCATTGCCACGACGCTCGTCGTCGTCGCCGTGTTCCTGCCGCTGACGATGGTGCCGGGCATGGCGGGTATCCTTTTCCGCGAGTTGGGATGGATCGTTTCGATCGTCGTCTGCGTTTCGACTACGGCCGCCATCTCCCTGACGCCGATGATGTCGGCCTATCTGCTGAAGGCCGAGGGCGGGGTGCACGACTACAAGGGTTTCGGTGCGATCTATAAGCCGATCGACCGTGCGCTGGCATGGCTCGACGATGCCTATGCTCGTGCGCTCGACTGGGTGGTGCGCCACCGCCGGATTTCGGTCTTCACGATGATGGGCCTTTTCGTCGTCTCGTTGGGGCTTATCTCGCAGGTGCCGTCGGAGTTCTTCCCGCCTTCGGACAACAGCCGTATTTCGGCCGAGGTGAAGTTGGAACAAAACCTCTCGGTGGAGTATACTTCGCGCATCGCGCGCCGGATCGACAGCACGATCTACGCGCGGTTCCCCGAAGTGCAGCTGGTTTCGGCCTCGGCGGGCGCCAACTCGTCGGACAACGCCTTCGCGGCGATGCAGACCACCGGATCGCACATCATCAACTACAACATGAGGCTTACCGACGTGGCCGACCGCGAGCGTTCGATCTACGTCATTTCCGACCTCTTGCGCGAGGAGCTGGACCGGATTCCCGAGGTGCGCCAGTATACGGTGACGCCGGGCGGTATGACGGGTAACATGAGCGGTTCGGCGACGATGAACATCAAGGTCTTCGGTTACGATATGGACCAGACGAACGCCATTGCCAACGATCTGAAGGAGCGTCTCGCGGCATTGAGCGGCACGCGCGACGTGCAACTGTCGCGCGACGATCTGCGGCCCGAATACAACGTCGTCTTCGACCGCGACCGCATGTCGTACTACGGCATGAACAGTGCGACGGCGGCACAGGCGGTGCGCAACCGCATCGACGGCCTTACGGCGTCGAAATTCCGCGAGGACGGCGACGAATACGATATCGTCGTGCGCTATGCCGAGCCGTTCCGCACGCGTGTCGAGGATGTCGAGAACATCACCCTCTACAATGTGCAGGGCCGTCCCGTGAAACTCAAGGAGGTCGGTCGCGTCGAGGAGGAGTATGCCGCGCCCGAGATCCAGCGCGAGAACCGTCAGCGCGTCATTACGGTACAGTCGACGTTGGGTGCCGGTGTGGCGCTGGGCGACGTAGTGGCCGAGGTGCAGCAGATCATCGACGAATATCCGCTGCCCGACGGCGTGGACCTCGAAATGGGCGGTACGGTCGAGGACCAGGGCGATGCCTTCTCCGATCTGGGAGTGTTGTTCATCCTGATCGTGTTGCTGGTCTATATCGTCATGGCCACGCAGTTCGAGTCGCTCAAATTCCCCTTCATCATCATGTTCACCATTCCGTTCGCCTTCACGGGCGTCTTCCTGGCGTTGTGGATCACCTCCACGCCGCTGTCGCTCATCGCCCTGATCGGCGCCATCATGCTGGTGGGTATCGTGACGAAGAACGGTATCGTGATGGTCGACTACATGAACCTGTTGATCGAACGCGGATCGGGAGTCTTCGACGCCGTGATCGCGGGAGCCAAGAGCCGTCTGCGACCGGTGTTGATGACCTCGTTCACGACCGTGCTGGGTATGTTGCCGCTGGCGATCGGAACGGGAGCCGGATCGGAGACCTGGCAGCCGATGGGTATCGCCGTGATCGGCGGTCTGACCTTCTCGACGATCCTCACGCTCTTCATCGTGCCGGTGCTCTACTCGATCCTGGTCAACCGTGCCCAGCGCAAGGAGCAGGAGCGGGCGGCCCGTGCTGCGGCGAAGTAACTCGGCAGCCCCGACCTTCCCCCCCCCGGTCGCAAGCGACACCGGTCGATGGCGGAAAATGTGAGAGAAAACAATATTATAAAATAGGCAATTATATACCATTTTACCCTTACGGTATTTCTTGGCCCCGAGACCTTGCGGGTTGTACCCGAAGCCCCTCCCGAGGGAGGGGTTGGGGGTGGGGTCAGAACTGTAAACGCGGCGGAACGCCGCGAGGCTTCGACCGGCACAGAAAAAACATGGTCGAAAAACCGATAATGGGTAAGGTGATATATAACCGCCATAAAATAAACCGATAGCTTACTTATGAAAGCCGTATTTTTATCCTATAACCAGGCGCTTACCGACCGTGTACACCGCATCCTCGACGAACAGGGCATCCGCGGATTCACCAAATGGGCTCTTACCGAGGGACGCGGTTCCGTCAGCGGAGAGCCGCACTATGGGACGCATGCCTGGCCGTCGATGAACGCTTCGATCCTGGCGATCGTCGCCGACGAGCAGGTCGCGCCGCTCATGGAGGCCTTCCGCGCGATGGATGCCTCGGCCGAGATGCAGGGCGCGCGGGCATTCTACTGGAACATCGAGGGCGGATTCTGATCGCCTCGAAAACGAATGATCCGGGCAGGAGTTTCTAAAAAATTCCTGCCCGGATCGTTCCGTTGGGTCCGTTCTATTTCAGCGGCGAATCGGGTTCGCGCGACATTACCAGGTAGAACATCCGGTCGAGGAATGCCGGGGCGAATTTCTTGACGAAATGGGTGGCGCGGCCTTCGATCTCCATCAGACAAAGACGCTTGCGGCGCAGAATGCCTCGGGCGACGATGCGGGCCACCTCCTCGGCGGTCATCATTTTGGCTTCGTCGCGCGGCGTCTCGCCCTGCTGCGATCCGTCGGCCGTAAGGGCCGAGAAACGGACGTTCGAGGCGGTGAATCCCGGGCAGGCGATCATTACGTGCAGCCCCTTTTTGAGGTTTTCGATGCGCAGGGTCTCCAGGAATCCCGTCATGGCGTATTTCGAGGCCGAATATCCCGTGCGGCCGGGGAGGCCGTGGAGCCCTGCGACCGACGAAATGCCCACGACGGAGCCCCGCGACGCCTGAAGGTAGGGGAGTGCGTATTTGCAACAGTTGACCGTACCCCAGAAGTTGACGTCCATCAGGCGGTGGAGTACCGAGAGGTCCACGTCGTCGAAGATCGCCCGCATGGAGATTCCGGCATTGCAGATCAATACGTCGATGCGGCCGAACGCTTCGACGGCCGTGTCGATCAGCTTGCGGCACTCCTCCTCCGATACGACGTCCACGCCGCAGAAAGCTGCCTGGCCACCCGCCGTGCGGATCTCGTCGGCGAGTCGTTGCAGCTTCTCGACGCTGCGGGCACCCAATACGACCTTCGCTCCTTGGGCGGCGTAGGTCCGGGCCATCGCTTCGCCGATGCCCGACGAGGCGCCCGTGATGACGATCACTTTGTCTTTCAATGTCTTCATATCCGAATGTTGTTTCGTGTTTATCGTTCTTTAGAGTTCTGCGACCTCCACCGTCAAGCCGTCGTATGCCAGGCAGACGCCTTCGGGCAATTGGATCGAGGTCTCGGCGTGGAGGCCGATCTCGTGGGACATGTGCGTGAGGCAGGCGCGGCGGGGTGCGACGCGGCGGATCAGAGCCAAAGCCTCGGCGACGTTGAAATGCGAAGGATGCTCGGCGAACCGCAGGGCATTGACGACGAGGGTGTCGAGGCCGTGCAATTTCGCGATTTCGGCTTCGTCGATGGTCTTGAAATCGGTGAGATAGGCCAGCGCTCCGATGCGGTAGCCCGTTACCGTGAACCGGTCGGAGTGGTGTCCCGAGACGGGAACGATCTCGATACCTGCCACCCGGAATGGTTGCGAGGGGTCGATCTCGTGCAACTCGATTTCGGGTACCCCGCGGTATTTGTTCCGGGCGAACGCATAGTCGTAATCCTTGCGGATGCAGGCGGCGGTTTGCGGTGCGGCATAAAGATCGACGCGGTGGATCGTCGGCGGATAGTCGACGAAGTTGAAGGCCCGGACGTCGTCCAGACCGCCGGTGTGGTCCTTGTGTTCGTGGGTGAACAGAATGCCGTCGATATGCCGCACGCCCGTGCGGAGCATCTGGTAGCGGAAATCGGGCCCGGCGTCGATCACCAGACGTATGCCGTGCGTTTCGATCATCGCCGACGTGCGCAGACGCTTGTCCCGCCTGTCGGTCGAGGTGCAGACTCGGCAGCGGCATCCGATGACGGGTACCCCCTGCGAGGTCCCGGTTCCCAGGAATGTGAGTTTCATGGAACAAAGGTAGAAAAAAAGGCGGTTCGTCCCTCTTCTCTTGGCGGAAAAAGCGCGTAAGGGTCGTGTCTGCGGTTCTGCAAACGGTTCTGCAAAAAGAAAAGAGGATTGAAAATCAGTCTTCTGTGTACCCGGATCGGTGTTGAAAAGTCAAAAGCTACTATGAAGATACCGGCTCCGGTTGTCGATAGAAGTCTAAAACAGTACGAATTACTCCGGAACATATATGATCTCACCGTTTTCCAGTTCGTAGGCGATACCGACCTTTTTGCCCTTTTTCCCGGTTTGGGAATTCTGATCTTCGGACGGCGTATAACGATTGATCTTTTCGCCCTCTTTGGTGATGATCTCCATATTCTCCTTGCCCGGATTCTTCACCATCGTGAAGTCCTCCCGGCTGAACATTTCCGTCATGTTGTAACGGCTCACGAGCGCCACCATGAGTGCGACGGCAAAAACCATCGCCACGTCGAAAAGGTTGCTCACAACGCTCATCGGATCGTTATCGTCCTCCTTTTTCAACAAACTGTGTCTCATAATCCGGTCTGTTTTTCGTTCAATAACTCCGCTACGAATTCCAGGTCGGTCATGTCCTGCAAATACCAGCGCTGTTTCACCTGCCCCGTGACGAATCCGACGGCCGCAGCGAAAAGCCCTATCACCGTGGTGGCGAACGCGACCTGCATGTTGTAGGCCATCGAAGCGATGTCGCCGGTTGAGAGTCCGACCAAAGCGGGACCCATCGGAATCAGCGTACCCATCAGTCCGAGCATGGGGCCCATTTTGCCGAGCGTCTTCGAAGTCGACAGGTCCTTGTCGGCCCCGATCTCGAAATCGGCGAGCAAACGCTGCCTCATCGCTGTGCTGTCGGCTTCGAGCAGGCGCTTCATATAGATTACGACGAGCGAAGGATTCTTTTGGGGCAGCCGCTCCGAAAGCGTCATGACATTGCTTTTGTTCAATCCGTCCAGCTCCTTGCGAATCAGCAATGCTGTGCGACGGATCGCCAGATATTGTCCGAAGAAACTGCCAATAAGCAATAACGCCCGACCGAAGAAGAAAATAAGCAATACGATGACGGGTACGAGCAGACCCGTCGAAATCCAATAGAGGATGTCCGAGATGTAATTCATGATTTTATGGGTTTTCGATAATTCGTTTTATTTTGATTCTGTGCAGGATGATGCCTCCGATAAGGCCGATCACGGCAAGCCCGCATACGCCCGCCAACGCTGCCGGATTCACTTCGCTGATTCCTGCGACAGCCGTCCGGCCGTTCACCGTAGCGATGACACCCAATACGGCGATCAGGGCGTTCGAGAGGAAAAGCAGTTCGAGGCGTATCTCTTTCTCGGGCAACAGCCGTTTTATGCCGTACGTTCCGAGCGGTATCGCGACGAGCACCGCCGCTGCCGCCGACCACGCTACGAGCCGGAACGATGTGCCGGGCATGGCAAACAGGAACGATACCAGCAGGCTGAACAGGACGGGGAAGATGAGCACGCCGGGAAACCACCTCAGGATGCGATATGTCCATATCGTAGCCGGTTTCACGCTTTCCGAAGTCTGGATATGTGCCGATAGGACGCAGAAAGCCATTTGTACTGCCACCTCCAGCGTGAGGATTACGGCGACGTCAAGCATTAAGGCCGAATCCGATAGCCAGATCGAGATTTGCGATTTCGACTGTTCGATGGCGTACGGCCACGTCGACCCCATGAACAAAGCGCATACCGCAGCCGAAAATATGACCGCATATCCCTTCCGATAGGTCTGCTTCAGCATATAATTGAAACAGACCAAAATCATCATGACCAGTACGACGGTTTCCATTACTTCTCCATCTTTTTACGGCGTCGGCGTACCACCCCGACCAGTACGGCTATCGCCACGATCACCAATAGGACTACCACCGTATTGTTGACCATCGTCGTCGCCTGGTCGGGTGTTTTCATCTCCTCGCGTTTCAGCACCATGCCCTTCTCCTCCGAGAGCGAAGCCTCGCGAATGTTCCGGATATTCCGTTCGTATGCCTGGGCCGCGTCGGGTGCGATTTTCGACGCGATGAACTCGCGCAGTTTCGCATTGTCGCAGACGAATCCCGAACAAGCGGGTTTGTATTTCTCCACCAGGTCGGTGTGGAGTTCGGCGATGGCTTTCAACTGCTCGGCCGAAGCATTCCACATCCCTTTGCGGGCCGTCTCCATCATGACGGCCGTCATCTCCTCCAGGGCGGCGGGATTCTGCCGCTCGAAATACGCCCGTACTCCCAGGTCGAACTTGTCGCGCACATAGACGTCGCAGATTTCGTCCCACATCTCGTTATCGACGGCTTCGGGTTTCATGACGTTCCATCCGTAGGTGTTCTGCACGATCTCGGCGAACCCGGCCGCTGCGCCCGCCCCGCCTCTCATCTTTTCGCGGATGTATGCCGGATTGAAGATCGTGGTGCGGCTCTCCACGCCGATCGCCTCTTTCAACTCCTGCATGCGCATGTTGTTGCGGTTGCGATAGTCGCTCAGGTAGGCATCGGGCTCCTTGCCCGTTACGTTGCGCACGGCGAGGTTCATTCCGCCCATGAATTCGTAAACGTGGTCGAGACTCAAGGCGCCCCACGTATTGCTCTGACGCGGTTGAATAACGGCATCGGTATTGGTCAATGCCGCCTCCAGCGCGAACTGCCGGACCTGCTCCCACGCCTTCTCGCTGCCGTAGTAGGCCCCCATGTTTTGCAGATAGATATCGGCGATCTCGGCGCTGTCGTCCCAACGGTCGCCGCGCTGCACCATACCGGTGATCCCCGTACCGTAATTGCCGTTCACGCCGCCGAATACCCGGTAGGTCGAAACCTCGCGGGCCTCTTTGGGCGAAAGCCCCTTTTCGATAAGGATACGTTCGGCGTCGACGACGCTTTGCGCCACGTAGTTCTCGTATCGATCTTTTTCGGCAGCGGCGGCCATCTCCACGGCGCGCGAAATAAGGAACAGACGCGAAGCGGCGATGTCGCGCAACTGCCCGCTGGTCTGCACCACCACGTCGATACGCGGACGTCCGAGCTGTTCCGACGGGATCAGACGGATATCGGTCACGCGGCCGAATGCGTCGCGGATAGGCTCGACCCCCAGCATATAGAGAATCTGGGCTACGGTAGCGCCTTCCGTCTCGACGAACTCACCGCTCCAGAGCGTATAGCTCATCTTGCGGGGGATGGAGTCGTTGTGCCGCTCCCGATACATTTTAATGGTATTTTCCGCTAACTCTTTGCCTCGTTCCCAGGCGACCTCGCTCGGCGTGGCTTCGGCATTCACGGCGTAGAGGTTGCGGCCCGTCGGTACGGTGTTCGGATTGGCGATGGGATCGCCGCCCGGCGACGGGGCCGTGTAACCTCCGTTGAGCGCATTGAGAAGCGATGCCAGTTCGGCTTCGGGGCTCTGCTCCAGCGCCGATCGGTAATTCCCCACGTTGCGGACGGTGCGTTCGATCTCCAGGATTATACGGGCCAGCTCCTTCTCCTGCTTCGTATACTCCTTCATGCCCGGCATCGTCGCCGGCATTGCTGCGGCCGTTTTTTCGACCTTGCCGTGTCCGGCATTTTCGGGCCGTTTGCCGACCTTCGGAATCCACGACGGATGTTTCGCCCCGCTTCCTGTCGGGTGCTTCATCGTCGCGCCCGAGGTCTGCATGGCCATCATCCGCGCCATCATGTCCTGCGGAGCCTGGAGCGCACGGGAGACCTCGCGTGCCTTGGAGAGTTCTTCCTCCGTAATTCCCGCCACGGCGCATATCCGAGCCTCGGAGACTGGTTCGGAGCCGTTCAAAAGCCGGGTGACCAGCGCACGGGCCGGAAGCAGATAGCGACGAGTAAAGAGCGACTTGTGTTTTTCCAGTTCGTCGGTCGCCTTGCCGCGCCATTTATCCAATGCCAGCAGCGAATAGGCGATCGGCTCGGCGGACATGGCGTACACGCTGCTGCGGATACGCTCTGCGGAGTAGGGGATACCCATCGTATAGAGCGCACCCGTTACCTTTTCGTTGGCGAGCTCCTCGGCGAAGGTCTCGATGCGGGCGATCTCCTGTTCGGTATAGGGAGTTGCGAGCAGGGAGTCCAGACGCAGTTCGCGATGGATGCCCAGTTCGACGGTCCGGCGTTTTACCTTCCGTGCCGCCTCGCGCGTATCGGGTTTGCTTTCGGCATAGAGCAGGTCGTTGTACCGCTGAATGGCCGTATGGAGCTCCTTATAAGTACCCCGCACGTCGCTCTCCATGAACGGAGGGGTCAAATACGACTGCAAGGTGGCATACGAGCGGCGTTTGGCGATCACCCCCTCGCCGACGTTGCCGATCGAGTAGACATAGAGATGCGGCGTCGCACCGATCAGTGCATCCGGCCAGTCGTTGCCGCACAGTGCGACCTGCTTGCGGGGCGTGAACTCCAGCGAGCCGTGCGTACCGAAGTGGATGATCGCATCGGCTCCGAATCCGTACCGCGCCCACAGATAGGAGGCGATGTAGGCGTGGGGCGGCGCAGCGTCCGTGCCGTGGACGATGGTGAAGTCGTCGTCGCCCGCACCGGCCGCCAACTGCGGCAGCAGCACGACATTTCCCAACTCCACGCGGGGCAGCGCCAGCCGTCCGTCGTCGGTCGAGAGATAACTCCCGGGAAATTCGCCGTCGAGAGCCGTGACCTCGGCCATTCGCTCGGGATGGATCGCGTCGGACGTCCATGCGCCGTACTCCTCGGCCGAGATGAGTTCGGGGCTGCCGGTTTTCCGAAAATCGGCCTTGGCACCGGCTGCATAGGCATTGAATACGGCGCCCCGACGTTGTATGAGCTGCCCCAGCTCTTCGGCCGATGCGGGAAGATGCTCGATGCGGTAACCCTCGCGCTTCATGCGGACCAACAGGTTATAGAGCGACGGGACGACCTCCATGCCGGCTGCGGTCAGCGCATTCTGGCCGGGGCCTTTGTAGTAATAGATAGCCACCCGTTTCTCGCCGTTGGGCTTGTTTTGCAGGGCGATATGGTTGTTTACGGTCTGTACGAACGTCTCCAGACGCTCGGGAATGGCGTATGCCTGTTGCAGCCCCTCGTCGTCGAGACGGTGGCCGAAGAGCGCATACGGGCGGATGGCCCCGTCGATCTCGGGCATCACGATGCTCTGCGACAGGAACCCGCCGTTCATCCCCATCTTGTCGGCTTCCCATGCCTCGACCGGGCGGTTGACGTTCAGCGGCGCGAACAACGGAATGTTCCGCTTCGTGAGATAGTCCACCATATAGTCGCCCATCCGTCCGTGCGCCATATTGATAACGGCCGAAGGACGGATCGAATCCGCCTGGCTGTTTCGCACCGCGGCCTGCATGTCGCGGATGCAGTAGACCGTATTGCCCGTCTTTTCCAATGCGGCGACCAGCTCTTGCGGCTCTCCCATCGGTCCCGTAACGACGATGCGGGGCGCGGTGTCTTTCATGAGATCGTGTTTCCGCAGGAACGCTTCGTACTCGGCGACGCTGCCGAAATCCGTCTCTTCGTCTTCGGGGCAATCGGGGTCGAGATGGTAGAACTGCTTCAACTTCCGTTCGACGGGCGCATCGGGCGTTTCGCTGTCGAACGTCTTGCCGTCGACGACGCGACGGATATAGACGAGCAGGTTGCGGTAGTTGCGGCGTCCTCCGCCGTTCAGATAGCCTTTGATCGTGGCGACGGTCGCCGAATCGACCGAAACGATCGCGTTGGCGGGATTGGTGGCCATCGTAGTAATTACGGGGAGTCCCTTATCGGCGGCTTGCTGCAGGGCAGCCCGCTGCTCGGCCGTGATACGCAGGCCCATGCCGTTTACGAACACCAGATCGTACCGGCCGATCCGGTCCAACTCGTCCGTGTCGAGCGCCGACAGTCGGATGCGGGCGTGGTCGTTCGATTTGGCGATCTGGCCGAGGGTAATGACCTGATAGTTCACGAACGCGATGCGCGTGGCGGAAAACAGGACGTTCCACACCACAACACCCGCCGCGACGATGAGCATGGCGGCTCCGGCCCGAATTATTCCTTTTCGTTTCATTTCGTTTTATCTATTTCTTCTTGAACATGCGTTCTATGTCGAGCGACAGACCTACCGAAAAGGTGGTTCCCGTCGTGCTCGGGGAGTTGCTGTAATAGTAATCGGGACGGTAGTCGAAGAGGTTGTCCACGGCGAGCGTGAGTGCGATTCCGCGCCATACCCGTTGCGTGAGGCTCAGTTTCCAGATCGTGTAACCCGGATAGGTCTGCTTCTCGGTCTGCTCGTATGAGGAGATTTTGGTATAGACATCGGTGGTTACCTTCGACAGCCAACGTCCCGACAATGCGGCACTGAGGCCGTAATTTTTCCAGTCCTTGTCGTAAGCGATCCGGGCTGTCGCCGCATGCGGCCGGGTCGAGGAGAGCACCGGCTCCCCTTTTTTGATGTGTTCGTAGGTATAGGCATACGACAGCCGCCACGAAATACCGCAGGGATAGCGGCCCGAGGCGTTGGCATCCGCTCCGGCCACCTGCAAGCGCGATATGTTGGTATACACCTGACCGCCGAGCGCCTGATTCCACGTCGTGGTGATGCGGTTGTCGACGATGTTGTAGAATCCCGTGACCGTCAGGTTGTGCCGTCCTTTCAGATACTCGGCCGAGAGTGAGAAATTGTGGCTCGACTCGGGTTTGAGATCGGGATTGCCGTAGATCATGAAGATATTGCCCATGAAGAAATTCATGTACATCTCCTTGAGCGTGGGTGCCCGGAATCCTCCCGCATACGAGGCGCGCAGGGAGCAGTTGCCCGCTTTGTACATCAGCCCCAGTTTCGGCGAGAAATGCGAGAGTTTCGCTTCCGAGAACCAGTCGAAGCGCAGCCCCGCGATGAGGTTGAATTTCCGGTGGGGATTCCAGTCGAACTGGGCGAAAGCATCCGCCGTATGCTGCGTGTGGCTGCCGTTGTTCTCGAACTGGTACGACATCAGGTAATCGCGCATGTAGTCGCCGCCCGCCGTCAGGATATGCTTGCCGGCGAAGGTGTGGTTGTAGAGCGTGCGCAGCGTATGCTGCACGTTGCTGTAATCGCGTACGTCGCGATCGGAGGGTACGAGGTAGTCGCTCTTGTCGTACTGGTCGAACGCGTAGGAGAGCTTCAGATCGTCTTTGTCGGTGGGGCTGTAATTCCCTTTTAATCCGCCCGTAAAGCTGCGATAGCGGTCCTTGAGGGTTTCCGAAGGGATGCGCTCCCGGAAGAAATACCCCGCACGGGCCGTGAACCTCAGTTTGTCCGTCGCGGTGAATATCAGGCGTTCCTTGACATGGACCGTGGAGTGTCCGTAGATGGTGCTGTAATCGCCGACTTCCGCGTTGTCGGTTCCTTTCGACAGATCGATAGCGTCGATCGAGGTATACTGCACGTTAGTCACGGAATTGAACCGCCCTTGAACGAATCCCACCGAGCCGCCGTACCGCTGCTCGTCGTGTGCGCCGTAGCGGCCGTTGATATTCACCGACCACGGTTCCTGCGACTCGCGGCTGATGATGTTCACCACACCGCCGATGGCATTCGAACCGTAGAGGGACGAGGCGGCTCCCTTGACGATCTCGATGCGCTGCACATTATCCAAATTCAGGCGGCTGTAATCCACGTTGTCGAGCGTTTCGCCCGCCAGACGCTCCCCGTCGACGAGGAACAGCACCGAGTTGCCGCCGAAGCCCGCCATGTTGAGCGACGTCTGCTGGTTCATCGAATAGGAGAATTCGATGCCCGGGAGTTCGGTTTGCAGCAAATCGCCGATATGGGTGGCGTCCGTGCGCTTGATATCCAGTTCGGAGATAACCCGTGTCACGATCGGGGCGTCTTTCAACAGCTTGGGCGTGCGGGTTCCCGTGACCACTACCTGGTCGAGTGTCATCGGGTTTTCTTCGAGCCGGAAATCCAAGGCGCCGTCATGGTCGGCGGTTGCGGCCCGCGTCTGCTCGAAATAACCGATATATGTCGCTGTCAGCGTGTAATTCTTCCGATCGGGCAGCTGCAATTCGTAACGACCTTCGGCGTTCGTCACCGCACCGAGCTCCGGAAGCTCCTCGACGAGAATCGTCGCACCGGACAGCGGTTCGTGTCTGCCTTCGGTCACCGTACCGGATATCCTGCGCTGGGCTACGGCATCGACCGCGAAGAGTACGCCGAGCAGCAGAAGGAATGTCATCTTTTTCATCATAGCTGTACGGGATATAGGTAGTCGATGGTCATGAATCCCTTGACGGCGGTATCGTTCATGAAGTTCGCCAGTCGAAGCGCTGCAAAGGTACCGTCCGAGAGGCGGAGCAGATAAATCTTACCCGAGAGCGTATAGATGGGCGGCATGGTCGAGGTATCGACACGAAGCCATCCGGAGAGGCTCGGATTATACCAGTCTTCGGCATAACGGATGATGCCGTCCATCATCTGCGACATGTCCACCGTTATTTTGCCGGTCGTCCACTCGTCGGTCACGAATGCTTCTGCGGGAATGGAACTTACGGCGGGCAGAGTTCCGAAATCGGATGCCGTGCTTTCCGCCACGGCGCCGTCGTTGGTCTTGGCGTCGTAGCGGTGGATGGCGAAATCCCATTTCTCCGGCGCCGCGCCGTCTATGACAGTCGTTACGACCTGCTTGTCGTGCAGATCGATGTAATGCCACTCGGTATAAGCGGTCGCATCGACGTATATGCGGCCCGTGCGGGTCTCGTCATCGACGACGACAAAACCGTATGTCTTGGTCCCTTCGGATATTGAGGGGGCGTCGTAGATATGCTCGAATATGCCGTTACAAGCCGAGAGCGATAGCATGGCTACCACTCCCGACAAAAGCGAAATCGTTCTTTGGCTTACAAACATCTCCGTTCGTATTGAGGTCGTTATTCGGCAGCGATTGGTGCTTTACCCGGCAGGAGGGTGACGGTAAGACCTCCCATTACGGCAGGCGCGTTGAAGGCAAAGGAATAGTCGTCTTTTGCGGCATCGCTCGTTCCCGTCATGGTGAAGGCATAATCTTTTACCTGCTCGCCCATGCCCATCGACACCGTTCCTTCGCCCGTAAATCGGTATTCTTCGCCGTCCTTGGCGACGGTGGCCTTGGCGACACGGAACGTGCCCCATGTGGCCGATTCGAAAACGACGGCAAGGGTTCCGTCGCCGTTGACCGTAATTTTCAGGCTTTCATCGTCCGTATAACGATCCTTGAAATAGGCGCAAGCAGCATCGGTATAGCCTTTATAGCTCCCGGCCAGCAGTAAATCGGCGGGAGCTTCGCCCGTGGTGAAATCGATGGTAAGCCCTCCCATGACACCGGCAATCTTGAACTGCATCTGTGCGTTTTTCCGGGAATGGATTACCGCAGTGTATGCACAATCGTACGAAGAGACGTTGCCGCCCATACCCATTTTCGTTCGGCCGTTGCCCGAGAGGGTGTAGGTGCCGCCGTTCTCGCTCATTTGTGCCTCGGAAATAGTGAATTCGCCCCATGAATCGGAGACGAATACCACGTTGGCCGAGCCGTCCGCATTTTCCGTTACGGTGACGGTTTCGCCTGCCGTACAGGTATTCTGGAAATAGGCACATCCTGCAAGGGTGTATCCTTCATAGTTGCCGGCGATATCGGCTACGGACGGACGGTTTTCGTCGTCACTGCACGCTCCCGTGTAAAGCGCCACGATGGACATGGCTAAAATCGTTCTGAGTTTCATATCAAATGTTTTAATGATTATTTTCCGGTTGCAAAATTACCCGTGGATATCAAGGAGATCAATACTCTGATTTTAGTATTTTACCAGGCTTCTGCTCATTATTTTTGGGTATTGATTGTTTCTGCAATCGGAAATGGAGTCTAATGTAGAATAAAGATATTTCGGAGATCGATAACAGATCGATCCGTGCCGCATAACGAGGACAAGAAGATATTGCTGACGATTGTAAATTAAGTCGCAACCGCGTCGGAAAATCGGCTACAAGCAATCCGTATAAATGATTGCATGCCCGTGAAATGGCACCTCGATCCGGGGTATGGGGCACGCCGCGTTGGTTTTGTCCCTATATAATTTGGGTAACTATATATAACTTTACACTTTGTTCGTTTCTTGTCTGACGATTCGTTTAGGAAGATCGTATGCTCGCGGCCTTTGGCCGCGTTTACAAGCCGGACCCTCTCCTAAATTTCCTCCTCGGAGGGGATTTAGGTGCAACTCGTAAAGCGATAGGGCTTTAAGGAGAGTTTGGTGTAGAATCGTATATAATTCCCATAATTTTACACGAAACCAACTCCAATCCGTTATACCCCCCCCCTTGCGGGTTATTTTCGAAGTTTTCTCCGAAGGGGGACGGTGCGCCGTTCCTGTTGCTGCGGTTTGGCAATCCGAACAAGTTCGATTCACATCACCTTGCGACACAGTTAGGGGTGAGATGAATTGGTAAACGCGGCGTTCGCGGGATATCGACTAGCCTGTGTGAAATGACAGCTGAGAACCTGAATGAGTGCAAAGTTGTATATGGCTACCAAATCTTGTTAATTCTTTACGAGAGCGTCCGAAAAATAAGGTCGAAGTAGCCTTATTACTAACGGCATATTTTAATTAGGAGATTGTTACAATCGCAGGCTTGTAAATAATAAGCACAACGACCGTTGATTAATCTGCTTAAGTCATATGAATTGCTAAGATTTTTCGACCTTACCGAAAATGCGGACAAGTTGCAGCCACAACAGATAAAACAAAAACTTCAAATGATTTTCGCTGAATCATTTGAGTCTTTCTTGTAGTATCCTGATATACATTTGAAAATATTGAACTCTATATCCGAGCGGCTAAGAGAGTACAAAAAACATTCGTATTGGATATTGACAAAGTAACGGCCGACACCTTGCGGGACATTTGGGAATTTTTGGAAAATGAATACCGCTACTGCGCTCTTTACCCGGAAATTTACGAAGCTATACCCGAAGCATGCACGCCTCAACCCAGAGGGAAGAATACGTTGCTGGATTGTTTTTCGCGGATTCGGACGTTCTTTTATTGGTGCAAGGACAACAAGAAGACCAGCAACACGTCATTCGACGATTTTCCGCTCGAAGAGTGTACCTATGGAACCCCTTATTACATTACGATCGACGAACGGAACAAAATTTATCGTATCAATTTGAACTGCCATCCGCAGTTGGCCATTCAGCGCGACATCTTCGTTTTTAAATGTCTGATCGGTTGTCGTGTGGGCGATCTGTTGAAAATGACGAAATCGAATCTGATCGACGGATCCATTGAGTATATACCGCGCAAGACCAAAGAAGGGTGACCGCTGACTGTATAGGTTCCGCTGAATCAGACAGCCAAAGAGATCACAGCCCGTTACAGAAGTCTGGATAGCGACAAGCTGCTGCCCTTCATCTTCGAGCAGAAATACAATCTGGCCATCAAGCAGATTTTCAAAGCAGCAGGATTAAAACGGTTGGTTACAATCATAAACCCAATCACCCGCGAAGAAAAAAAAGGGTACTTTACGAGATCGCTTCGTTGTATTTGGCCTGCCGGACATTCGTTGGAAATCTATACAAGCAGGTCAAAGACTCTAATTTAGTCGGAGCTTTGAGCGGACATAAGGAAGGCTGCATGGCTTTCGTACGTTATCGCACCATCGACGATGAAATGAAAAAAGAATTGGTAAATTTGTTGTCATAAAGGAGATAATTGCGTCTGCAGTGCGGTCGGAATTGAATTGGTATTAATATCGCCTTCTGATTCAAATAGATGATAAAGACAAACGCGAGTACTACGAGTTGGAGGTTGCAAACAACAACTGGACTGGGCGTGAGTTGGAGCGACAGATCAATTCGGGATTGTATGAACGTCTGTTGCTGAGCAACGACAAGAAAGCCGTGTTGGAGATTGCCCGCAAGGAGCGCATTCCCGAGTCTCCGACCGAGATCATTAAAGACCCGATGGTTTTGGAATTTCTCGGTTTGCGGCCCGAAGCAACCTACTACGAAAAAGATTTGGAGCGTGCGTTGATTACTAATCTTCAGGCGTTTTTGTTGGAGTTGGATAACGGATTCTCGTTTGTTGCACGACAAAAACGCATCCAGCTTGAAGACGACGAATTTTTCGCTGATTTGGTATTCTACAACCGACTGCTTCAATGTTTCGTCGTTATCGAACTGAAAACTCATAAGATTACGTACGAGGATATCGGGCAGTTGCAAATGTATGTAAATTACTACGACCGCAACGAGAAAGCTCCCGACGAAAACCCGACGATAGGGATTCTGCTTTGTGTCGATAAGAACGACACATTGGTGAAATATACGCTGCCGGAAAATAACAATACGATTATGGCAAGCAAATATCAACTCTACCTACCGACAGAGAAACAGTTGGTCGAGCAACTGAAGATCGAATTGCAGGAACTCAATCAATAGCATCATAGGCCTGCAGGAATACGAGGCTTTCAAAGCAAAGTTACGGGAATGGATGGATGCCTTCCCCGACGAATACGCCGCATTCGAAGAGGTGATAAACGCCCGTGACTATGCAGGGTGTCAGTCAGTCATGTTTCAGGCCATGTCCCTCATTCCCAGGTATCGGCGCCTCATGTCCGCCAAAGCTAATGAAGGACTGTTCGAGCTTGTTGATGAAATCGAGCAGGTGGCCCGACAACACGACCTTGCCGGCAAGATCATCCGGGAGTGCGAACAGCTCGGTAAGGATTCCAGACTCCCCGCAATGCTTTGCTGGCTTTATTTCGACAAGAGTTTCGAACGGATGGTGGGGTGTTGCGAAGAACTGAGGCGTTCGCCTGATCTGGGATTCTTGTAGAAAATGACTATGAGTGTCACGATCAAACTGCTGATCTCCCGGTCCATCAAATTAGAACTGCGCACCAAGCAGGACTGGGATGCACACTGCGAAGCAATGCGGCTGGCCGAAAGCGACCGGGTGTTGGAATGGGCTGCGGGCACTCTTCCAGCCGAAGATGCGGGTGAAAAGAGGAAACCCGGCCGGCCGAGTACGACCAAATCATTGATGGAAATGCGAAAGATCGGCGAATACCTTACGAAGAAACACATCCAGACTGACATCGCACGGTTGAAGATTGCACTCGATGAATTGCGCTATCTGGTAGTTCCAATCAACATCAAACCGTTCCGTGATGCTCTGCAAGCAGAATACGGCTCTGACATCCGCATCGTCCACGAGCGGGGCATACAAGAAGCATACAGTTGCCTGACAGAACCGCTGCTCATCGGATCGACGAACTGGCCGCGACCGTCACCGTGCGCAACGCCCTGCATTGGTCGGAGTACCTGACCAAATGGCTCGTCGGCGTGGTCGCCAATGCGATGAACGATGTCGGGTGTCAGAACCATGTATGTCTGGTATTGACCGGCGAGCAGGGAAAGTTCAAGACTACATGGCTCGACAACCTCTGTCCCCGTACCCTTGCAAGTTATCTTTTCACAGGCAAAATCGATCCGCAGAACAAGGACGTGCTGACGCTGGTTGCCGAATACCTCTTCATCAACATCGACGACCAGCTAAAGGCGCTCAACAAACGGGATGAAAACGAGTTGAAGAACCTCATCACGGCTCCTTCGGTCAAATACCGGCGGCCCTACGACGTCTACATCGAAGAATATCCCCACTTGGCGAGCTTCATGGCCTCGGTGAACGGGAACGACTTTCTGACCGACCCGACCGGCTCGCGGCGCTTCCTGCCATTCGAGGTGTTATCCATCGACATCGACCGGGCAATATGGGTAGATATGGATCGGGTATACGCCGAAGCCCGAACACTCCTGAATAACGGATTCCGCTACTGGTTCGACGACACCGAGATCGAAGAACTGCACCGGGGAAACGCCGCATTCCATGTCCAGACCATCGAATACGAAATGCTGCTGAAAGGGTTCGAGAAACCTCCGGAACATGCCGTCACGGATTGCTTTATGACCACCGTGGAGATTATGAACTACCTGCGCAGTTATTCGTCGCTCAACCTCTCCGAAAAACGCATGGGCGAAGCCTTGCGCAAGGCCGGGTTCGAACGACGCTCGAAACGCATCGGCGGAAATCCCGTCTACGGATGGGTCATCAAGAAGACTGTTCCCAATCCTTTCGTCTCTTACGGATTGTAGCTACTACGTTACTACATGCAATTATAAAACACTGAAAAAGAATAGTTTGTCATGTAGTAGCATGCAAAAAAAATATTCTTACTACATCTTACTACGCTACTACATGAACCTACTACGGTAGTAAGATCGTATGGGCTTAGCTACTACGCATAACATATTATATATCATGTTATTGCAAATATGTAGTAAGTAGTAAGGTAAAATCGGCAAACTCCGAAAAAACAAAAATTATGAACGATTTGAAAAATATTAGCATCCGGCTGTTCCTCGCCCAACGAGGGATTCAGCCCAAATACGAACGCAACGGCTACGGCATGTATCTTTCCCCTCTACGGGAAGAGCGCACGCCGAGCTTCAAGGTGGACTACGTGCGAAATCTCTGGTACGACTTCGGATCGGGAGAGGGCGGCACGCTGCGCACCCTCGTAATGCGGTTGGAACGGTGCGACAGCCGCGAAGCGGTCCGACGACTGCAAAACGGTGAAAAAGGAGATGCGGGGATTGCTTCTCTTTCACCGGGTATTGGTGAGCCTCCTGTCGTCGGTGGGGCATCGTCGGTCATGTGTCCGGCCGCCGTCCCCGCACTCCGCATCCTCTCCGACGCTCCGCTCCGCCATCCGGCATTGGTCGGTTATCTCACTTCGCGCGGTATCGTCCCTTCTGTCGCTGCGGCATTTTGCCGCGAGGTCCGTTACGAGGTAAACGGCCGCGCCTTTTTCGCGGTCGGGTTCCGCAACGATGCCGGAGGATGGGAGCTCCGCTCCGCACGGTTCAAAGGCGGCTCCTCGCCCAAACATATCATCACTATCGACAACCGTTCCGACACGGTGGTCGCTTTCGAGGAATTTATGGATTTCCTCGCTTATCTCTCGCTGAAACACCCCGAACGATTGCGCATCGACGCCGCGGTTCTGAACTCGGTCGTCAACCTGCCCAAAGCCGTTCCGTTTCTCTCCCGGCATCTGGTGATTCACGCTTTCTTTGACAACGATGAGGCCGTGCGTAAAACGATTGCTGATCTGATCCGTCTTTGTCCCGATAGTGAGGTAATCGACCAAAGGCATTTTTACAGCGGGTACAAGGACGTAAACGATTATCTGATCGCTCGCATAAAAGGTCATGCGGAAAAACTTCCAGCCACAAAAAGCGCCTTCCCAACAAAGGCTCTTCGGAATACTCTGCAGCCTTCGAAAGCGAAACCGGCAGCGATTAAACCATAGCGCTGGAAAGGGGTAAAAATTTAATAACGGCAAGGTTGTGTTTTCGTAGACGAAAACTCCGCCTTTCCTGTTGGTCGACGTAAAATCCCGCTGGTCTGAACAAAAAATGCTGACAAACTACTTATCATGGAAAAACATATAGCAAACAGGGCGGACGCCCGAAAGTCGGCATCGGTCGCATTCGCAAATATGTCGTCAGTACGCGGCTCAGTCCCGAACGGGAACTCCGATTCTCGGCTCTTTGCCGCGAGGCCGGGCAACCGCTTGCCGAAGTCCTGCACCAGCTGATCGACCGAGGAACGGTAAGGACGCGGATCACCCGCGAACAACTGGATTTCATGGCTTAGCTCAAAGGCATCGCCAGGAATCTGAACCAGCTGATCCGGCTGGCCAACGCCAAAGGTCTGGCGGCTGTCAGGGTACGGCATACGGCGATCGTCACGACCATCGAAAAACTCTTAAAACAGATATGCGATGGTCGGTAAGGTGATATCGGGATCGTCCTTTTCGGGGACGGTGGGCTATGTGATAAAAGAGGAACCCAGATATTGGAAGCCGAGGTCGTCATGCCCCAGAAGTTAAGGACATGGCGCAGGACTTCAAAGCCCGGACTCTATTGAACCCGCGGTTGAAAAACACCGTCGGGCATATCTCCCTGTCTTTTTCTCCCAAGGATGCCCCGCGGATGACTGACGCCCTGATGATGCAGATCGCAAAGGAGTATATGTAGAGGGTGGGCATCATCGATACGCGTATCTATTGGTACGCCATCTCGACCAGCCCCATCCGCACTGCCATCTGGTCTATAGTCGGGTCGGGAACAACGGGTAGACCACTTCGGACAAAAACATCAAGTTCCGGAATGCCAAGGTCTGCCGGAAGTTGACAGAAAAATACGGACTATACCTTGCGCTGGGCAAGGATGACGTAAGGCGGGATCGGCTGCGCTAACCCGACAAGACCATAAACGAAATTTACGATGCAATCAAAAAGTGTCTGCCTCAATGCGTCGGATGGAACAGGCCTATTTCAAGGATTTCGGGGTCAGGAATCCCGAAAAACGGTATGTCAGCGGTGAGTCACACTACTATTGGGGAAAACAGTTTCTGCTCCGGGTATCCGCAGGCAAAGTCAACAGCGTCCATTACAAGGGCCGCTGCTTCGAGGTGGTATGCACCTCACCGGACAAAGCCAAAGTGCTAATGAAGAATTGGTACCGCGAACACGCCAAACTCAAGTTCGCTGAATATGCGGAACCGATCGTTGCACGATTTAACCGATACGGAGTTGCCCCAACCTCTCTCTATGTTCAGGAGATGGAAAACCGTTGGGGAAGTTGCACTCCTAAAGGGAAAATCATCCTGAATACGGAACTGATCAAGGCGCCGCGACCCTGCATCGAATATGTCATTACGCATGAAATGTGTCATCTACTGCATCCCGACCATACCGCAGCCTTCTTTTCCCTGCTCGAAACCGAGATGCCCGACTGGCGGCGCTGGAAAGAGCGCCTTGAGCGATTCATGATGTAAGATTTATCTTTATGCTATCAGGTTCCTGCTCCTTTTCGGTAAAGGAAATCATTTCTGTAATTCAGACTTTTTTGAAAAAATTTTCGATTGCACAGAGAATGCGGACAAATTGCGGACACGCCGAATAAAGCAAAAACCTCAAATGATTACTAATGAATCACTTGAGGTTTTCTAATAGTACCCGGAGCCGGGGTCGAACCGGCACGACATTGCTGTCATTGGTGTTTGAG
>CANPHE010000023.1 GCA_947573795.1 uncultured Alistipes sp.
TGTCGGGCCGCAGCTACGTCTACCAGGCGATGCGCGTGACGGGTGCGGGCGATATCTACCGCAAGGTGAGCGAGACGCTGCCGGGCAAGCTGCCCCAGAGCGTCATTTCGAAGAAGGCCGCGGCCGGATATTCGAGCTACGGCAACCAGATCGGTCTGGCTACGACCCACGTACGGGAGGTCTACCACCCGAACTATGTCGCCAAGCGCCTGGAGGTCGGTGCCGTGGTCGGCGCCGTGAAGGCTGCAAACGTGCGTCGCGAGCGTCCCGCACCGGGCGACAAGATCGTCATGCTGGGAGGCCGTACGGGACGCGACGGCATCGGCGGTGCTACGGGTTCGTCGAAGGAGCACGATGCCAAGTCGCTCGAAACGTGCGGCAGCGAAGTGCAGAAGGGCAACGCGCCCGAGGAGCGTAAGCTCGAACGACTGTTCCGCCGCCCGGAGGTGACGCGCCTGATTAAGAAATCGAACGATTTCGGTGCGGGCGGCGTGAGCGTGGCGATCGGCGAGCTGGCCGACGGTCTGGATATCTATCTCGATCGCGTGCGGACGAAGTACAGCGGTCTGAATTCCACGGAACTGGCGATCAGCGAGTCGCAGGAGCGCATGGCCGTGGTGGTCGAGGCAAAGGACGTCGCGGAGTTCATGGACTACTGCCGCGAGGAGAATATCGAAGCCGTCGAGGTGGCCGATGTCACGGATACGGCCCGTATGCGGATGTTCAACGGCGGACGGAAGGTCGTGGACCTCAGCCGCGAGTTCATCGACAGCGCCGGAGCCCGCCACTATGCCGAGGCGCGTATCGGCGCCGTAGCCGACTGCGATCCTTTCGTGCGCGAAGTGTCGGGCGAGAACCTCGCCGAGCGTTTCGCCAACAATCTGAGCGACGATAACGTCCTCTCGCAGCGGGGACTGATCGAGATGTTCGACTCCTCGATCGGCCGTTCGACGGTGCTCATGCCTTTCGGCGGACGCACACAGCGCAGCGAGACGCAGGTTTCGGTGCAGAAATTCCCCGTGGACGGATATACCGATACGGCCAGCATCATGGCCTTCGGCTACAATCCCTATCTGGCGACGTGGAGCCCCTATCACGGTGCGGCCTATGCCGTCGTGGAGGCCGCCGCTAAGGTCGTGGCGGCGGGTGCGCGCTACGAGAAGATGCGCTATACCTATCAGGAGTATTTCGAACGCATGACCAAGGAGCCGACCTCGTGGGGCAAGCCCCTCGGTGCGCTGTTGGGTGCGCTGAAGATGCAGGTCGAGCTGGGCCTGCCCTCCATCGGCGGCAAGGACTCCATGTCGGGAACCTTCCAGGATATCGACGTACCGCCCATGTTGATGGCCTTCGGTATCACGACGGTGGATGCCCGCAAGGTGATCTCTACGGACCTCAAGGGTGCGGGACACCGTCTCTACCTGGTGCGCCATACGCCGCTGGCTAACCGGATGCCCGATACGGCGCAACTCAAGGAGAACTTCGCTTTCGTGAGCGATGCGATCGCTGCGGGACGTGTGCTTTCGGCCTGGTCCGTCGGTTTTGGCGGCGTGGCGGAGGGCCTGGCCAAGATGGCTTTCGGTAACGGGATCGGCGCGGAGGTGACGTGCGACGAAGCGCGCCTGTTCGGTTACGCTTACGGTTCGATCCTCGTGGAGTGCGACGGCGAACTGGAGTTCCCGCGTGCCGAGTTGCTGGGCGTTACGACGGACGATTCCGCACTGACCGTCAACGGCGTGCGCATGCCGCTCGATGAACTTTACCGGGCCAATACGGAGAAATTCGCTACGGTATATCCCGACAAGGGGCGTAACGAGGCCGTGGCTATGAAGGCCGAGCCGGTTTACCGCGAGGTGACCTATCCGGGCGAGGCCGTCGAGCATCCCGTGGCCTACCTGCCCGTATTCCCCGGTACGAACTGCGATTACGATACGGCCAAGGCATTTCGTCGGGCCGGTGCCGAGGTGCGCACGAGCGTGCTGTGCAACTTGGCGGGCGACGATATTCTGCGCTCGATCGCCGAGATGAAGGAGCAGATCCGTGCGGCGCACATCTTCGTGCTGAGCGGCGGCTTCTCGGCCGGTGACGAACCCGACGGAAGCGCCAAGTTCATCGTCAACGTATTGAATAACCAAGATATTCGCGATGCGATCCACGACCTCTTGAACCGCGGCGGTCTGATCCTGGGTATCTGCAACGGTTTTCAGGCGTTGGTCAAGTCGGGACTGCTTCCCTACGGCCGCCTGGGCATGGTGACGAAGGATTCGCCGACGCTTTTCCGCAACGACGTCAACCGTCACATCTCGCAGATCGTCACGACGCGTGTCGCCACGGCTTCGTCGCCCTGGCTTGCGGGATTCGCGCCCGGTGAGTTGCATTCGATCGCCGTGAGCCACGGCGAGGGCAAATTCGTCGTCGGCGAGGAGCTGGCCCGCGAACTTTTCGCCCGCGGACAGGTCGCTTTCCAGTACGTCGGTCCCGACGGCGAACCGACCGCCGCCGCACCGTGGAACCCCAACGGTTCGTCGTACGCTATCGAGGGTATTCTCTCGCCCGACGGCCGTATCCTCGGCAAGATGGGCCACACGGAGCGTTACGAGGAGAACCTTTTCCGCAACATCGCGGGCGAAAAGCGACAGCCGTTGTTCGAAAATGCCGTGAATTACTTCCGTAAAATCAACCGATAACCCCTATCCTATGAAAACTGCATTTCGAATCTTCGCGGCGCTTGTGCTTGCGGCTCTCCTTTTCCCGACGTCCGACTGCCAGGCGCGCGGCAAGTCGAAAAACCGGCTGCGCCTCTTGTACTGGAACATCCAGAACGGCATGTGGGACGGTCAGGAGGACAATTACGACCGCTTCGTCGGCTGGGTCAAGGCCCAGAATCCCGACGTTTGCGTGTGGTGCGAGGCTCAGTCGATCTACAAGACCGCTTCGGCTGAAAAACTCGCTGTCGAGGACCGTTATTTGACGGATAACTGGGGCGAACTGGCTGCCCGCTACGGCCATAAATATTGGTATGTCGGCGGCCACCGCGACAACTATCCGCAGGTCATTACCTCGAAATATCCGATCGAAAACGTCGAGCGGATCGTCGGTGCCCAACCCGACAGCGTGGTGACGCACGGCTGCGGCTGGGCTACCATCGAGAAGAACGGCCATAAGATCAACATCGTCACGCTGCATACCTGGCCGCAGGCCTTTGCTTACGGCGCCGCCGATCGCGAGGCGAGTCGTGCCGAACACGGTGGCGACAAATACCGCCGCCGGGAGATCGAATACATCTGCAACCACACGATCGCGACGGTGCCCGATGCCGACAAGCAGTTGTGGATGATGATGGGCGACTTCAATTCGGTGTCGCGCCTCGACAATGCCGTTTACAAGATTCCCGCCGGAGATACGCGTCTGCTGGTTCACGATTACATCCTGGATCGCACGCCTTACGTCGACGTGATCGCCGAGCGCTATCCCGGCGAGTTCCATACTTCGACGGGCGGTCGTGCTCGCATCGATTTCGTTTATTGCACGCGTCCGTTGTACGACCGTGTGACCGGCGCTGAAATCATCTTGGACGAATATACCAAGCCGGTTCGCGATCCGAAAAAACTGTCGAATTTCTACCATCCGTCGGACCATCTGCCCATCGTGGTGGACTTCGATATGAAACGTTGAGTTCAAACGATGAAAGCCATGAAAAATATTTATCGATCGATCGTCGCAGCATGCGTCGTGCTGCTGTCGCTGGGCGCCGGATGCGCTTCGCATGACGATAACAACCTGCGCCTCTTGTACTGGAATATCCAGAACGGCATGTGGTCGGGCCAGGGCGAGAATTACGATACTTTCGTGAAGTGGGTCGAGGCGCAGCAGCCCGATATCTGCGTGTGGTGCGAGGCGCAATCGAACTATCGGACGGCATCGCCCGAGAAGTTCTCCGACGACAGCGAACGCTACCTGCCCGACCATTGGGGCGAACTGGCGGCCCGCTACGGACATAAATATTGGTACAAGGGCGGTCACCGCGACCGCTTTCCGCAGGTCATTACCTCGAAATATCCGATCGAGAACGTCGAGCGGATCGTGGGCGAGCGTCCCGACAGTGTGGTGGCGCACGGCTGCGGCTGGGCTACCATCGAGAAAAATGGGCATAAGATCAACATCGTCACGCTCCACACGTGGCCCCAGGCCTATGCTTTCGAGGCGGAGGACGAGGCTGCGAGCCGTGCCGAGAACGGGGGCGACAAATACCGCCGCATGGAGGTCGAATATGTCTGCAACCATACGATCGGAACGGTTCCCGGTGCTGCGGATCAGTTGTGGATGATGATGGGCGACTTCAACGCCGTGTCGCGCCGCGACAATGCGACCTACGGTTTCGCCGACGACGATACGCGTCTGCTGGCCCACGACTACGTGCTGGAGCATACGCCTTATGTCGACGTGATCGCCGAGCGTTATCCCGGCGAGTTCCATTCGTCGATCCACGGCAACGGCAAGCGTATCGACTTCGTATACTGCACGCGCCCGTTGTACGACCGCGTGACCGATGCCCGGATCGTGGTGGACGAATATACCGAGCCCGTGCGCGATACGCTGGACGCCAAACGCTTCTGGCATCCGTCGGACCACCGTCCCATTCTGATCGACTTCGATATGCAATAAACGATTTCTTAAATATTTCAAACCCATGAAACAACTCGAAATGCTCTACGAGGGCAAGGCAAAACAGGTTTACGCAACGGACGATCCCGATAAGATCATCATCCACTACAAGGATGCCGCCACGGCGTTCAACAACGTCAAGAAGGCGACGATCGAGAACAAGGGCGTGCTGAACAACGCGATCTCGACGTTGATCTTCAAAGAATTGCAGAAGGCAGGCATCAAGACCCACTACATCGAGACGATCAACGACCGCGACCAGATCTGCCGCAAGGTGTCGATCATTCCGCTCGAAGTCATCGTGCGCAACACGATCGCCGGATCGATGGCGCAGCGCTTGGGCATCGAGGAGGGCACCAAACCCTCGAACACGATCTACGATATCTGCTACAAGAAGGACGAACTGGGCGATCCGCTCATCAACGACCACCACGCCGTGGCGCTGGGCGTCGTGACCTACGAGGAACTGGAGCTGATTTACGCCATGACTTCGCGTATCAACGAGGTGCTCAAGGAGATGTTCGCCAAGATGAACATCAACCTGGTGGACTTCAAGATCGAGTTCGGTAAGACGATGGACGGCGAGATCGTCCTCGCGGACGAGGTGTCGCCCGACACGTGCCGTCTGTGGGATATGTCCACCAACGAGAAGCTCGACAAAGACCGTTTCCGCCGCGACCTGGGCAAGGTCCGCGAAGCCTACGAGGAGATTCTGGCCCGTCTGCAAAAGATCGCCGAATAAGCATATGACGGAGAGAATTTGCGACCGCGAGTTGCACGAGGAGTGCGGGGTGTTCGGCGTCTACGGGGTGCCGGGCGCCGCGTCGCTCGCCTATTACGGTCTGCATGCGTTGCAGCATCGCGGACAGGAGGGCGCCGGTATCGTGACGGTCGACGAGCAGGGTGCGCTGCGCCGCGTCAAGGGCGAAGGTCTCGTGACGGAGGTGTTCACCGAGAGCAAGCTCGCCGGGTTGAAGGGCGATATGGCTATCGGTCACGTGCGCTATACCACGGCCGGAGGCGGCGGTATCGAAAACGTGCAGCCATTCCTGTTCCGGCACAACTCGGGCGACTTCGCATTGGCGCACAACGGCAACATCGTCAATTCGGCGCTCCTGCGCGAGTACCTCGAAAACAAGGGCAGCCTTTTCCAGTCGACGTCGGACAGCGAGATTTTGGCCCACCTCATCAAGAAGGAGACCAAGTACCGCGACCGTCCGCGCATCTTCGCCATCATCGATGCGCTCAACATGCTCGAAGGGGCCTTCGCGTTCGTCATTATGACGGCCAACCGCATCTACGCCTGCCGCGACAAATACGGGCTGAGGCCGTTGTCGATCGGCCGCTTGGGCGACGGATGGGTCGTGTCGAGCGAGACGTGTGCTTTCGACGTCATCGGCGCCGAGTTCGTGCGCGACGTCGAGCCGGGCGAAGTGGTGACCATCGACGACAAGGGATTGCGCAGCCGCGACTATTCGATGTACAAGCGTCGGCAGATGTGCTCGATGGAGTATATCTATTTCGCACGACCGGACAGCGATATCGAGGGTTGCAACGTCCATGCCTACCGCAAGGAGTCGGGCCGGCTGCTCTATGAGCAGGCTCCTGCCGACGCCGATATCGTGGTCGGTGTGCCCGATTCGAGCCTCAGTGCCGCGATGGGTTACGCCGAGGCGAGCGGACTCCCCTACGAAATGGGACTCATCAAGAACAAGTATATCGGCCGCACGTTCATCCAGCCTACGCAGGAGTTGCGCGAGAAGGGTGTGCGGATGAAACTTTCGGCCGTGCGGACCATCGTGAAGGACAAACGGGTGGTACTGGTCGACGACTCGATCGTGCGCGGTACCACGTCGCGACGTATCGTCACGATGCTCAAGGAGGCCGGAGCCTCCGAGGTGCACGTGCGCATCGCGAGCCCTCCGATGATTAGCCCCTGTTTCTACGGTGTCGACACCTCGACCTACGACGAGTTGATCTCGGCCCGGAAGAATGTCGACGAGGTGCGTCGCGAGATCGGTGCCGATACGCTGGCGTTCCTCGCGCCCGAGGCGCTGTTGAAGGCGGGAGGTCGGCAGGAGCTCTGCATGGCCTGCTTCACGGCACAGTATCCTACGGCGCTCTATACCGAGCCCGCGGATGCGAATAAAGAGAAAAAATAGGGTAGTCCCGGCACGCTTTACGGTGTGCCGGGTGCTGCCGTAAACCATTGAAAACAAAGGCAATTATATGCCATTTTACCCTTGCGGTATTGTGACTCCGTGACCTTGCGGGTTGCACCCGAAGCCCCTCCCGAGGGAGGGGTTGGGGGTGGGGTCAGATTTATAAACGCGGCTTTTGGCCGCGAGACATCGGTGATCTTAAGTGGAATCGGGGTCGGAAAATCGATAAGGGTAAAGTCGTATATAGCCACCAAAACAGAATACATGGCACAATCCTATGAAAAGGCCGGCGTGAATCTCGAAGCCGGATACGAAGTGGTGCGGCGCATCAAAAAACACGTGGCATCGACCTCGCGTCTCGGCGTGATGGGCAACATCGGCGCTTTCGGCGGCATGTTCGACCTGTCGGCCCTCGACGTGAAGGAGCCGGTGCTGGTCAGCGGGACCGACGGCGTGGGCACCAAACTCAAACTGGCGTTCGCCATGGACAAGCACGATACGATCGGTATCGATGCCGTGGCGATGTGCGTCAACGACGTGCTGGCGCAGGGCGCTGAGCCGCTCCTGTTCCTCGACTACGTGGCCGTGGGCCACAACGAGCCGCGCAAGATCGAGGCGATCGTCGCGGGCGTCGCCGAGGGGTGCCGCCAGGCCGGCTGCGCGCTGGTGGGCGGCGAGACGGCCGAGATGCCGGGCATGTACGAGGCCGGCGAATACGACATCGCGGGTTTCACGGTGGGCGTGGTCGAGAAATCGAAGCTCATCGACGGATCGAAGGTCCGCGTCGGCGACGTGCTGGTGGGCATCGCTTCGAGCGGCGTGCACTCCAACGGCTTCAGCCTCGTGCGCAAAATCGTGGCCGACAACGGACTGGATCTGATGCGGGTCTATCCCGAGCTGTCGAACAAACTGCTGGGCGAGGTGCTGCTCACGCCGACGAAGATCTACGTGAAACAGGTGCTGGAGGTGATCCGCAACTGCGACGTGCACGGCATCAGCCACATCACGGGCGGCGGTTTCGACGAGAACATCCCCCGCATCCTGCGCGAGGGCCAGGGCATCGCCATCGAGGAGGGCTCGTGGGAGATTCTTCCCGTGTTCCGCTTCCTCGAAAAGTACGGCAAGGTGTCGCACCGCGAGATGTTCAACATCTTCAACATGGGTATCGGCATGGTCATCGCGCTCGATGCCTCGGAGGCCCGAAAAGCGGTCGAGATTCTCACCGAGCAGGGCGAGCGTGCTGCGGTCATCGGACGTATCACCGACGCCGAAGGGGTCGTAATCCGGTAACGATGCGGCGACTTGCGGTTTTTGCCAGCGGCAGCGGTACGAACTTCGAAGCGATCGTTACGGCCTGCGAACAGCGGGTGCTGCACGCCGAGGTGGCACTTTTGGTCTGCGACCGTCCCGGGGCCGGAGTTCTCGCGCGGGCTGCGGCACACGGCGTCGAAACGTTCGTATTCTCGGCTCGGGACTACGCCTCGAAGGCCGACTATGAGGGCGAGATCGTTCGGCGGCTGGATACGGCCGGTGTGGAACTGGTCTGCTTGGCGGGCTATATGCGCATCGTCGGCGACGTGCTGCTTGCGGCTTACGGGGGGCGGATCATCAACGTCCATCCTTCGCTGCTGCCGGCCTTTCGCGGGGCGCATGCCATCGAACAGGCGTTGGAATACGGGGTGAAGGTCTTCGGCGTGACGATCCACTACGTGGATGCTTCGCTCGACGGCGGCCGGATCATCGCTCAGCGGGCTTTCGCTTACGAGGGCGACGATTTGGCGGCGCTCGAAGCGCTGGTCCACGCCACGGAATATCCGCTCTATATCGAAACCATCGCCAAATTGCTCGGACAATGACCCGGCAGGAGATCGAGGCGTTGATCGACAGTCGGACGGTTGCCTATATCGCTTCGGTGGACGGGGAGGGATTCCCCAATTTGAAGGCGATGCTGGCACCTCGCGTGCGTGAAGGGTTGCGGACCTTTTATTTCACGACGAATACCCATTCGATGCGCGTGGAACAGTATCGCCGCGATCCGAAAGCTGCGATTTACTTTTGCGATGAGGACGGGTTCCGGGGCGTGATGCTCCGCGGAGAGATGGAGACGCTGACCGACGCCCGAAGCCGCGAGTTGATCTGGCGCGAGGGCGATACGGAGTATTATCCGCTGGGGGTTACCGATCCCGACTACTGCGTGCTGCGTTTCACGGCCCGCGACGGGAGAACCTATGCCGGATACGATTCGGAAAATTTTGTAATAGCATAAAACAACAAAAATGCGAGCTTTAATAAGTGTAAGCGACAAAACCGGCGTCGTTGATTTCGCTCGGGGTCTGCGCGAGCAGGGCTGGGAGGTGATCGCTACGGGCGGTACGATGAAACTGCTGCAAGACAGCGGTGTGGAGGTTATCAACATCAGCGACGTGACGGGATTTCCCGAGATTTGCGACGGTCGCGTCAAGACGCTGCATCCGAAGGTGCACGGCGGTCTGCTGGCGCGTCGTGACGATCCCGAGCATCTGAAGGCTTTGGCCGAGAACGGCATCGAGTTCATCGACATGGTGTGCGTGAATCTCTATCCGTTCCGCCAGACGATCGCCAAACCGGACGTGAAGATGGAAGACGCCATCGAGAATATCGATATCGGCGGCCCTTCGATGCTGCGTTCGGCCGCCAAGAACTGGGCCGATGTGACCGTCGTATGCGATCCTGCGGACTATGCGCAGATCCTTACGGAGATTCGCACTGCAGGCAACACCGAGAAGTCTACGCGTCTGCGTCTTTCGGCCAAGGCCTATACCCATACGGCCGAGTACGATGCGATGATTGCGACCTACATGCGTGCTCAGGCGGGGTTGAACGAAAAGTTGTTCCTCGAATTCGACCTGGTGCAGTCGTTGCGCTACGGTGAGAATCCCCACCAGCAGGCCAAGTTCTACCGCGAGGCCGCCGAGGTGCCCTATTCGCTGGCTTTCGCCGAACAGTTGAACGGCAAGGAGCTTTCCTACAACAATATCCAGGATGCCAATGCCGCTCTGAGCATCGTTCGCGAGTTCGACGAGCCGTTCTGCGTGGGGCTCAAGCATATGAATCCCTGTGGCGCGGCGGTCGGTACCGACGTGCTCGACGCCTGGACGAAGGCTTACGAAGCCGACAAGGTATCGATTTTCGGCGGTATCGTGGCGACGAACCGCACGGTGACGCGTGAGGCTGCCGAGGCGATGAAGCCGATTTTCCTGGAGATCATCATGGCTCCCGGATTCGACGAGGGTGCTTTGGAGGTGCTCCGTACGAAGAAGAACCTGCGTCTGCTGAAGGTCGATATGTCGAAGGGCGAGACGGACGCCAAGCAGTACGTGAGCGTCAACGGTGGATTGCTGGTGCAGGACCTCGACGTCGAGACGAAGACCGTGACGGAGGATATGTGCGTCACGAAGAAGCGTCCCGCTGCGGAGCAGATGGGCGATCTCAACTTCGGTTGGCATATCGTCAAGCATGTCAAGTCGAACGCCATCGTCGTCGTGAAGGACGGGCGTACGCTGGGGGTCGGTGCCGGGCAGATGAATCGCATCGGGTCGGCCGAGATCGCGCTCAAGCAGGCGCAGGCCGCCGGATTCACCGAGGGGCTCGTGCTGGCGTCGGACGGATTCTTCCCCTTCGACGACTGCGTGACGTTGGCGGCTCAATACGGCGTAACGGCCATCGCCCAACCGGGCGGTTCGGTGCGTGACGAGGATTCGATCCGCAAGGCCGACGAACTGGGTATCGCTATGGTCTTCACCGGGGAGCGCCATTTCAAACATTGATTCCGGGCCGGCCGGAGGGCCGGTTCGAGGTGCGGGTCCTGATCTCCCGCGTCCGAAGAGAACGTCCCGGTCCGAAAATTCGGATCGGGACGTTTGTTTCACGGAGACTTGCCGAGGGCGGCTGCATTGAAGTAATAGGGTAGTAGCTTGGTCTGAAAACAGCGAGGGCTGCCCGAATATATCGGGCAGCCCTCGCTGTTTATGGACGGTGGATCGTCAGCCGAGTATGTCTTCCGGTGCGAGCGGTTTGTAGGGGCCGTCTTTGGCTTCGAAAATCACGGCCGGTTCGATCACCTCCAGACTGTGCCATTGTCCGATGGGGATATCCACGCCGTACATGCCGTTGTACGGATCGAGTCGGAAGCGTTGCGTTTCGTGTCCGAGATCATCGTAGAACATCACGTCGATCTTGCCCCGCAGCAGCAGTTGCGTCTCCGAGGTCGTCGTATGGCGGTGGATCGGAAGAACGGTTCCCACCTCCAGCGCATTGAGCATTCGTTGCGACGTATCCGCCGGGGAATTCCGCATGTCGCGGTTCATACGCAGACGTTCGGACGTTTTCGCTTCGGCAGCGACTTCGTTCAATAGATTGTCATCGAGAAGCATGGTTCGTATGTTTGATGGTTGCGATTGCAAAAATAGTAAATCGGTGTTGCCCCTCCCCTCGGGTAGGGACTTCGGACGCAATTCGCAAAATTGCAGCGGTTTAAATCGTGCTCCGTGTAAATCTTTATTTTTTACCTCCCGTTTGCTCTAATTCCTTGTCGTATTCTTCGAATTTGGAATTCTTCGACTTGAATTCCGGGACGGTCCGTTTCATGAGCCGTACCATGTCGGGGTTATTTACAGCCCTGGACAGCGTTTCGAGTTCGTCTGCGGCTTTGCTGGCGTCGTCGTAATCGTATTCGCGGACCTTGGCGATACGGATACGGTCGTGCGAGGTCGGAAGCGTGTTTTCCGTGTTCGAGAGTACTTCCTCGTAGAGCTTCTCTCCCGGACGCAAGCCTGTGTATTCGATCTTGATCTCTTTGTCGGGGGTAAAGCCCGCGAGCTTGATCATACGCTTGGCCAGATGGGCGATTTTTACCGATGCTCCCATGTCGAATACGAAAATCTGGTTTCCGGTGGACATCGTGGCAGCCTCCATCACGAGTCGGCATGCTTCGGGAATAGTCATGAAGAAACGCGTGATCTCCGGATGCGTGACCGTTACGGGACCGCCCTTGGCGATCTGCTCGCGGAAACGGGGAATCACCGAGCCGTTGGAGCCCAGGACATTGCCGAATCGTGTGGTCACGAACTTCGTCTTGCCTTTTTGCTTCCCCTGTTCGATAGCCAGTCCCAGCGATTGTACGTAAATTTCCGCCAGACGTTTGGTGCATCCCATGATGTTCGTGGGGTTTACGGCTTTGTCAGTGGAGATCATCACCATCTTTTCCACATCGTACTCCAAACATTTGTCGGCCACGTTGCGCGAACCGGCGACATTGGCCAGTACGGCTTCGCAGGGGTTCTCCTCCATCAGGGGAACGTGTTTGTAGGCTGCGGCATGGAAGACCACTTGCGGACGGTATTTGCGGAAGACGAAATCGAGTCGTGTCGGAATCCGCACGTCGCCGATCACCGGTGCGAAATTGAGTTCGGGATAGCGTTCCTCCAATTCCAGGCGAATGTTGTGCATCGGCGTCTCGGAGTTGTCGAACAACACCAGTTGTTTTATTCCGAAGGTCGCTAATTGGCGGCACAACTCCGAGCCGATCGACCCTGCAGCTCCGGTTACCATTACGGTTTTGCCGCGGAAGTTGGCTACGATCTCCTCCATGGAGATTTTGATTTCAGGACGTCCCAGCAGGTCTTCGATTTTGATTTCGCGGATCGATTGACGCATCAATTTGCCGTCGATCACCTCGTCGATCGGCGGGGCGATCAATATCTTGACCCCGTTTTCGGCCGCATATTTTATCAACCGCTCCTGTTCTGCCTGTGCCTCGCCTTCCGTGGTGAACAGGATCGAATCGATGTCCAGCCGTTCCTGCAAATAGGCGATGTTTTCCTGATCCTCGAAGTAGTAAACCGGACAGTCGGCGATCGTGTGGTTCTTCAGCCGGGCACCGTAGGTCAGGAATCCCACGACGAGATAGTGGGGCGAATTTTGAAGGCGTGTGATTTGTGCCACGGATTTATCCCCTGTACCGTACACGAGAATCCGTTTGCACCGCTGGCGGTAGGCCAGTTTGCTTTTGGCTAAATCATAGGTTACGACCATCGCCACGCGCATGAGAATCAAGGCGCTGAGGGTCAGCAGGAAATCCAACAGCAGCAAAATGACGATCGGTTCCTGCGCCATGTCGCCGAAAAGCCCCGTGTAGGCGGCGATGCCCAGAAGCACCTCTTTGCCCATGGTCGCCGTGACGAATTTGGCGATCTCGCGGAGCGTCGAGTGGCGGATGATCGAACGGTAGGTGTGCAGCGCATGGAAGAACAGCAGCGATGCGATTACGCTGCCGACGGTCCACAGCAACAGGGTGCGATCGAACGCTGTTCCCGATCGGTAGCCGAGCCGTAACAAAATGAGTGAGCACAGAGACGCCGCTCCGGAAATCACAAGATCGAGCAACAGAATCAGGCGTGAACTCAGATAGCGATCCAGGTGCAATTTTTCGATGAGACGGTACATGATACGATTTCGTTATAGATTAAGCCATTCGCACACAGCCGCAAAACTTCGGATTTCGATCCGGAGTCGGGTGTTATTCGGAAAATTCAGGATAATTATGGATGACTTTGCTCCCGTCGGTTTTTTCTGCTTCGGACGGGCGGAGTCTCGCGGTTTTGGGTCGTCCTGCTGACGCGGGGCAGGGGCTTTCGTTGTTCGTTGGGGCGTCTATCCGGTATTTGCTGACCCGCCGGTATTGCAGTAAAAAGCCCGGTGGTTCTATCGGGCCCGAAAACCCATGCTGTTGTCGACCGAGCAGGCGAGAAGCACGACGATCGCCGAATGGATCACCGCAGCGGGGGTTAGCCTTGCAAGGTCCGTGCGGATCGGAGCCCGGTCCGCACTTTCGAGGACGAGGGGGTTATATCGTTATCTATTATCTGTACGAATTCGGGGGCTACTTCGACGCCTATCGTAAAAAAATCCGGCATTTCGATCAACAACCGTTTGACACGGCTGCCGCGTATACGAAGCAGTTTTCCTTGGCATCCGTCCAGCGGACCGCCTACGATACGGACCGTTTGGCCATAGGCGGCCGGCGTCAACTCTCCGGGAAGATAATATTTCGGATTTTCCGTAGCGGTGACGGCTTGTATGAATCGCTGCATGTCGTCGTTCGCCACGAACATGGGCTCGCGATAACCTGTGCCTTTGCAGAATCGGTATTGAAGGGTCGGGATTTTCTCGATGATCGGGTCGAGTTCGTTGCGCCCGGCATATGCGAACAGCAGGTCTCGGATGACGGGTTGCAATTCCCGCTGACGTTTCCCGTTTTTTTCTTTCAGACACCAACGCATGGGGGTGAAAACCTCGATGTGCTCCGCTGCAAGGCTTTTGTGTGCCGGATGCAGGGCATTGGCCCGTTTCAAATCGCGCAGGACGTACCAACGCCTGATCGTGTCTGGGGCGGAAAATCGTGTCATGAAGGGAGCATCATAAAACCGATTTTTCGGGAAAAGGCAATTCTTCTATTCCTGCATGATTATACACGTATTTGTATATCAAGCAGTTAAATTTTTCTTCCGAAGAAGATGAATTCCGAACACCACTTTCCTTACTTCACACCTCGCATAAATTCCGATCGTAAGAACATCTTATCTTCGAAAAGTTCGCAAGGGGTTGTAAAATACCGGATTCTTATCAAAAGAAGGTATTATACGTGGGCAAAAGTAAATAAAATAGTATTGATTAGCAAACATTTTGGAACTTTTCTTTTTCGCAAAACGCCCCCCCCCGAAAATGTTGTGCTTGATAATCAGTGGTTTATGTTTTTATGTTTTCCGCATCTATCTCGTATTTACGGCTTTGAAAAACAGGAATCGTTTACAACCGTGCATCGATGGAACTTTTGGGGGGGGGATGCGTGATCCGAGGTTTCGGGTCGTGAGCCTGGATTCGGGGTCTCCGTCGGTGACACGGAGCGTGTATTCGGTTTTTTTCCGGCGGGGCCTGCGAATTTGCTGCGTAGAATGCCGGATCGTCGCCGGTTCTTGCTTTGAACGTGCTTTCGGGGGCGAAATAGGGTCCGGGCTGGTAATTCTTTCGTGATTATTCGTCCGAGTTCGACGGTAGAGATTGGCGGTGATGAGAATACGTAACCTTTCGATCGGTCGAATTCGCTCGATCTTTGCGCTCGGCTGATCGAAAGGTTACGATATTTACCTCCACCCCATGAACATGCGGGCGGTTTCGGCGTCGTGGTGGTCGAAGAATAGACTCTTACCCGTGTCGAGTGCGGCGATGGCGGTCATATCCTCGTCGGTAAGCGTGAAATCGAAGATGTCGAGATTCTGCCGCATCCGCTCTACGTGGGTCGATTTGGGGATGATAATGACGCCGCGCTGAATCAACCATCGCAGGGCGACCTGCGCCACCGATTTGCCGTATTTGCTGCCGATTTCGGCCAGAATCGGGTTCGTGAAGAATCCGTTGCGGCCTTCGGCGAAGGGAGCCCATGACATGATGCGCGTGCCGAACTCCTCCATGATGCGCTGCGGCTCGATTTGCTGGTCGAAGACATGTGTTTCGACTTGATTGACCGCCGGCGTGATCTCCATATTGCTGGCCAGGTCGATGAAGTGGTCGGGATAGAAGTTCGACACGCCGATGGCCCGTAACTTTCCTGCTTTGTAAGCCTCCTCCAACGCCCGGTATGCCCCGTAGCGGTCGCAGAAGGGCTGGTGGAGCAGCATCAAGTCGATATAGTCGGTCTGCAAAATAATGGAAGGTTCGAATATGATTATACCCGGCCGAACAAAGTCCGTCTTGCACGATATTCTTTAAATCGATTGTCGGAAAAACAAAATATCGAACTGTCGTCAGCACTCGTTATAGATGCAGCCTTGCTCACCAGTTAGAAATGGTAAGTTCCGGTTAGTTTATGGATAACGCTGTTCTTGGCGCGAAATTCGGATGCCGTAATCTGCATGTGTTTCCGGAAAAAACAGCAAAAACGGCTGATGGACTCAAAACCTGTTTCATAGGCGATTTCTGAAATGTTTTTTGTCGAAGTAGTGAGCAGTTCCTTGGCGAGATTCAATTTGAATTGTTGTTGGTAATAAGACATGGATACTCCCGTTACGGCTTTGAACTGCGTGCGCAGGGAACTGTAACTCATATTGAGCCTGTCGGCTATATCTGCCGGAGAGAGAGGGGCCGAAAGATTGTTGCGCAACAGAATCTGAGCCTGGTTTATTTTTTCGACCTTTTTATTGCTCCTGTTCGTGATATCGTTTTTTTCATAATAGAGCCGTCCCAGAATATGAAAGATAATGCCGCCTATTACTTGCTGACACCCGATCGTGTCCATTTTGGAATAGCCGATAATTCGATCATATAATTCTATCAGACTTTCTCGTATACCTATTTTAAGTATCGGTTCTTTCGGCGTGAAAAAAGCGGCGAGTACTTTGTCCAAGATTTCGCCTTTGAATCCCACCCAGAATTCCTGCCATCCGGATTCCGGATTCGGATAATAAGAGTGTCTTACCCCGGGGAATAGCATGATGATCGTTCCGGATTCTACCTTGAGCAAACCTTTGCTGGCCTCCGATTGAAAATATCCGTTGCCTTTGATAATATAAACGAGTTGGAATTCATCCAGGACACGGCCGTTTGTCGTGAAATTGTAGTGTCTCGGATGAGATTGCGCCGGATAAGGCATATGCGATTGGACATCTTGGAATCCTACGGTCGTGCATACAATTCCCCATTCTTCGTCGGCCGAATGGGAAGACAGATATTTGAGATAATTAACGGTTTGCATATCCATGAAGGTTCGTATTCATTGGGGGAGCTATATACAACTTGGTCCCACCCCTGGGTTCTTGGTTATCATATCGCACCGGCCGGTCGATGTTTTCCGGCGGAACACCGCGTTTCCAAATTCGCTCCTCGGAGGGGCCTTCAGTACATCCCGAAGGTTATACCGGATTGAAACCGGGTTCGTGTAATTGCTTTGATTTTTTTGTGCATAACAAATATAGCGAATATTCTGCATTCGGCTGTCAGAGCTTTTTTATGAATTTGACAAAATTATATCCGCATTCCGCCATTTTGTCGTATCGGGAAACTATTTAGTCAATTTCGCAAATAATCGCAGCCTCGGACGGGTGTATATTTATGAAGTGAAAAGATTGTTCTGCTGAAAATTTAGGCAACAATATATGCTACCCGCAAGGTTATTAACGAGATAGTATATAATTATTTCAAACAATTATAGGAATCCTGGAAAAATCGCAAACCGAAACATGCAACCCAAACATTTTATCGCCTTCGACCTGGGGGCTACCAGCGGACGCACCATTCTCGGCTCACTTCGGGATGGAGCACTCGTCCTCAAAGAATTGACCCGCTTTCCGAATGCCATCCTGCCGCTGGGCGGCCACTATTACTGGAATATCTTCGCGCTCTACGAACACCTCTGCAACGGGCTGCGCGCTGCTGCTCGCGAAGGGGGCGAGATCACCTCGGTCGGTATCGATACGTGGGGCGTCGATTTCGCCTTCGTCGGCAGGGACGGTTCGCTGCTGGGCCTTCCCTATGCCTACCGCGACCCGCATACCGACGGCGTCCCCGAAGAGTATTTCTCCAAAGTGCTGCCTCGGGAGGAGGTCTACGGCGACACGGGCATCCAGATCATGAATTTCAACTCGCTCTACCAGCTCTACGCCATGCGGCGCGACCGTTCGTCGCAGCTGGCCGCGGCCGAACGATTGCTCTTCATGCCCGACGCCCTGTCGTATCTGCTCACCGGAAAGATGGTTACCGAATACACCATCGCCTCGACCTCGCAGCTGCTGAATCCTCGCACGAAGCGTTTCGAAACGCGTCTGTTGGAAAAAATGGGCCTTTCGCCCGAACTTTTTCCTCCGATCGTGATGCCGGGGCATCGGATCGGCACGCTCCGTCCCGAACTGGCCGCCGCCTGCGGTCTTCCGCAACTTCCTGTGGTCGCTGTGGCGGGCCATGACACCGCTTCGGCCGTGGCCGCCGTACCGGCTGCCAACGAACGTTTCGCCTACCTCTCGTCGGGCACGTGGTCGCTCATGGGCATCGAAGTCCGCGAACCTTTTATCAACGAGCAGACCGAGCGCTACAACTTCACCAACGAAGGCGGCGTGGAAGGTACGACCCGTTTGTTGAAAAACATCACGGGCATGTGGATTCTGGAACAGTGTCTCAAAAAATGGAAGGACGAGGGCCGCGATTATACCTATCCCGAGATCGTGGAGATGGCCACCGGAGCTGTGCCGTTCCGGACGATGATCGATCCCGACGACGCTTCGTTCGCTGCTCCGGGCGATATGCCCGCGGCCATCCGCGCCTACTGCGAACGCACGGGACAGCCCGCGCCCAATGACGACAGTGCCATGATCCGCACCGTCTTCGAAAGCCTCGCGCTCAAATACCGCTTCGTCCTCGACCGTTTTCGCTCGCTGGCGCCGTTCGAGATCGAACGCCTCCACGTCATCGGCGGCGGCTCGAAGAATGCCCTGCTGAACCGGTTCACGGCCGATTCGCTCGGGATTCCCGTGACGGCAGGTCCCTCGGAAGCTACTGCCGTGGGCAATATCATGCTCCAGGCCCGCGCCGCCGGATGCGTTGGCACGTTGCAGGAGATGCGCTCGTTGATTGCCCGCTGCATCCCCGTCGAGGAGTTCACCCCGGGCGATACCGCCGCATGGGACGCTGCTTACACCCGTTTCAAAACAATCGTAAAATAACTTAAAACACACAGAAAAAATGAAAACCGAACAGATTCTGCGGGCCTACGAGGTCGCAAAAGCACGTTATGCCGATCTGGGCATCGACACCGAAGCAGCGCTTGCCGCTTTACAGAAAGTATCCCTCTCGCTCCATTGCTGGCAGGCGGACGATGTGACGGGCTTCGAAAACCGGGGCGGCGACCTTACGGGTGGCATCCAGGCTACGGGCAACTATCCCGGTAAGGCCCGCAACATCGAGGAACTGCGTGCCGACATCCTCAAAGCCAAGTCGTTCATTCCCGGCGAGCACCGCCTGAACCTCCACGAAATCTACGGCGAGTTCGGTGGCGGGTTCATCGACCGCGACCAGGTGGAGCCCAAGCATTTCCAGGGCTGGATCGACTGGGCGAAGACGAACGGCATGAAACTCGACTTCAATTCCACGTCGTTCTCGCATCCCAAAAGCGGCAACCTCACGCTCTCGAACCCCGATTCCGAAATCCGCAGTTTCTGGATCGAACACACCAAGCGCTGCCGCGCCATCGCCGAGGAGATGGGCAAGGCGCAGGGCGATCCCTGCATCCTGAACGTCTGGGTACATGACGGCTCGAAGGATATCACGGTCAACCGCATGAAGTACCGCGAACTGCTTAAAGAGTCGCTCGACGAAATCTTCGCCAAGAAATACGACCACATGAAGGACTGCATCGAGTCGAAGGTCTTCGGCATCGGGTTGGAGAGCTATACCGTGGGCTCGAACGACTTTTACATCGGCTACGGTGCCTCGCGCGGCAAGATCGTGACCCTCGATACGGGCCACTTCCACCCCACGGAGAGTGTCGCCGACAAGCTCTCGTCGCTGCTGTTGTTCACGCCCGAGGTAATGTTGCACATTTCGCGTCCCGTACGCTGGGACTCGGACCACGTGACGATCATGAACGACGAAACGATGGATCTGATGAAGGAGATCGTGCGCTGCGACGCCCTCGATCGCGTGCACATCGGTCTGGATTATTTCGATGCCTCGATCAACCGCATCGGTGCCTATGTCATCGGTTCGCGCGCTACGCAGAAGTGCATGATGCAGGCTTTGCTGGAACCGCTGGCGAAACTGCGCGAATACGAAGCCAACGGACAGGGCTTCGAGCGTCTGGCGCTGCTCGAAGAGTCGAAATCGATGCCCTGGAACGCCGTATGGGACATGTTCTGCCTGCGCAACGACGTTCCCGTCGGTGAGGATTTCATCGCCGAGGTTCAGAAATACGAACGTGAAGTCACCTCAAAACGTTAAAGCCATGTATCGTACCGCATTTTAAGTTCGAATTATGGAGATTTTCATCGGATTGCTTATTATCGCTGTCGGCAGCTTCGGACAATCGAGCTCCTATGTTCCGATCAAAAAGGTCCGGGAGTGGAGCTGGGAAAGTTTCTGGCTCGTACAGGGAATTTTCGCCTGGCTGGTCTTCCCGCTGCTGGGGGCTTTGATCGCCGTGCCCGAGGATGGCTCGCTCTTCACCTTGCTGGGGGAGGGCGGTGCCTTCAAAGCCGTCATATACGGGGCTTTGTGGGGCGTTGGTGGTCTTACGTTCGGACTCTCGATGCGCTACCTCGGGGTGGCGCTCGGACAGTCGGTATCGCTGGGTACCTGCTCGGCCTTCGGAACGCTCCTCCCGGCACTGTTCGCCGGTACGGACCTTCTGCACGGGCAGGGACTCGTGCTGCTGTCGGGCGTTTGCGTAACCCTCGCCGGCATCGCCGTGATCGGCTACGCCGGGTCGCTGCGCGCCGCCGGTATGACCGAGGAGGAGCAGAGCGCCGCGATCAAGGACTTCGCGCTGACCAAAGGCCTCGCCGTAGCGCTGCTGGCCGGCGTGATGAGCGCCTGCTTCGCACTGGGCCTCGACGCGGGGGCCCCGATCAAGACTGCGGCTGCGTCGCAGGGGGTAGATCCGCTCTACGCGGGGCTGCCGGTCATCCTGCTCGTCACTTTGGGCGGCTTCCTGACCAATGCCGCCTACTGTGTGTGGCAGAATGTCCGTAACCGCACCGCCGGAGAGTATTTCGGCGTGCGGCGTTCCGTGTTGGTCAATAATCTGCTGTTCTGTGCCCTGGCCGGCATGCTGTGGTACTCGCAGTTCTTCGGTTTGGAGATGGGTCGGAGCTTCCTCGACGGGGCGCCCGTCATCCTGGCCTTTTCGTGGAGTATTCTGATGGCGCTCAACGTCATATTCTCGAACGTCTGGGGCATCTTGCTCAAAGAGTGGAAAGGCTGCGACGGCCGCACCCTCGCGACGCTCGTTGCCGGTCTCGCGATCCTGCTCTTTTCGATCTTTTTGCCTTCGTTATTCCAATAAAAACAACCGCTATGAAATCAATACTCGAAAATCGTCCTGAGCTGGCTTGCCGGGTGGCCGAAGTCGCCGAAGTCGCCGGTTATCTCTGGCAGAAAGGTTGGGCCGAACGCAACGGCGGCAACATCACGGTCAACGTCACGGCCTATGCCGACGAGGCTGTCCGTGCGATGGCCCCGATCAGCGATCCGGTCCCGTTCGGCATGACGCTGCCTCATCTTAAAGGGTGCTATTTCTTCTGCAAGGGTACCAATCGCCGTATGCGCGATCTGGCACGACGGCCGATGGAGAACGGTTCGGTGATCCGCATCCTCGACGACTGCGCTTCGTACGAGATCGTCGCCGACAACCCTGTGAAGCCCACCTCCGAGCTGGCTTCTCACCTGGCGATGCACGACCGGATGATCGCTTCGGGCAACGGCTACACCGCCGCTATCCATACCCACCCGATCGACCTCGTAGCCATGACGCATAATCCGGCATGGCTCGCCAAGGACGTACTGACGAATCTGTTGTGGTCGATGATCCCCGAAACGCGGGCTTTCTGTCCCAAGGGTCTCGGTATCGTACCTTACGAAATGCCGAGCTCCACGAGACTTGCCGAAGCCACCGTCGAACAACTTCGGGACTACGACGTGGTGATGTGGGAAAAACACGGCGTCTGCGCCGTGGGTCCCGACGTCATGGAGGCATTCGACCAGATCGACGTGCTTTCGAAATCGGCGCAGATTTATCTGACGGCCAGGTCGATGGGCTTCGAACCGACAGGCACTTCGCAGGAGCAGATGGCCGAACTCAAGCGCGCCTTCAACCTCTGAATAAACGATCGCGGTTAGGGAACCGTATACAATTTTAGGCAACTATATACAACTTTACACCGGCCCGGGTTTTCGACCGTCATTTCATACCGGCTGGTCGGAGCGAAACGGCGATCGAAAAAACGAGGCGGTGTAATTCTATGTATGATTGTTTTTTTACCGTTGTAGGATTATGAGTCAGTACCGTTAACGGTTCAATCGACTAAACCGCATGCCTTACGGAGCGACAGCCAACGTAGATAGCGGTCGATGCGGGCTGCAACGCGGGTTTGCTGCGCCTGCTGCCACATGGCCTGCGCTTCGAGGTGATCCGAAAGCGGCTCCAGACCGACTTCGTAACGGGCTTCGCTGGCGCGCAGGTTCTCGTCGGCCGCTGCGACCGTCGCTTCGGCGAGCCGGAGTTCCAACGTCGCCTCGTCGAGGTCGTTCGCAGCCTGTGCCTGTTCGAGCGCCAGCAGTCCGTCGGTATCTTCCTGCTCGGCAACGGCTTGGGCATACGACGCTTTGGCTGCCCGTACCTTATTGGTCCTTTGGCTGAAATGGAAGATCGGCACGGATATCTGTATGCCGACCAGAAACATTCGGTCGTCGAATAGTTTCTTTCCGTTTACATCCGCTCCGTTCAGATAGCCGTATTGTCCGGCAAGTCCGATCTGCGGCAGCCGTTCTGCCTGTGCCATCTTCACTCGATCGCGTGCCAGCCGTGTTTTCTGTTCGAGCATCCGGTGTTCGGGGCGTTCGGAAATATCGTCCGAATCGGGGCGGTTATCGATTTCCGGCAGTTGCGGATCGATCCGAATCGAATCGGTCAGCGGACGTCCGATGCACCGGCACAGATTCATGGTCGCCAGCCGCATGCCATTCTCCGCCCGACGCAAGGCGAGTTCGCTATCATTGAGTTTGACACGTACCGTAAGGACATCGTTTTGCGGTGCCATGCCCTGTTCCCGGGCTTGTTCTACCGAACGCATCAGTTCCGTCAGCAGCGAATGGTATGCTTCTGCCACCTGCCGCAGTTCACCGGCGCGGACTGCGGCAGCATAAGCCTGTGCCGTCTCCACGACGACCTCGGATTCCGTCAGCCGTTTGTTTTGGAAAGCCAGCTCTTGCCCCGCCTTCGCCATCCGATAGCCGGCCGTGATTTTACCACCCGTAAACAGCGGTTGCTCGACCTTGATACCGGCCCCATATACCCAGCCTATTTTATAGCCGATATCCAATCCGGGGAAATATGCACCTGCACCTGTCGGTACGCCGTCGGCTCCGACGACGGGCAGCATACCGCCTTCGATGCCGAGACCGCCGTCGGCATCGGAATAAAGACCCGTAGCGGTCGCAGAGAATGACGGGTAAAAATTGGCCCGGGCACTCCGCATATCATAACGTGCCGCTTGCAGACCGTGTTCCGCCGCCACTACTTTCTTATTGTGCTTTTTCGCCAGTCCGATGCACTCGTCGAGCGTCAATGCCGTTTGTGCCGTCCCGATGAACGGCGTGAACAGCAACAGACCGATATAAACGGATCGTTTCATTTTACTTCGATTCTGAAAAACAACGCATAAAGTATCGGCAGGAACAGGAGCGTGGCAACGGTCGAAAAGAGCAGTCCGCCCATGATCGTCGCTGCCATCGACCCGAACATCGCATCGCCGAGCAGCGGAATCATGCCGAGAATGGTCGTAAGCGAAGCCATCATTACGGGGCGCAGACGGCTCTGGGCACTGACGATCAATCCGTCGACAAGAGTGGTCTCATCCTTGCAGCGTTCGCCGATCTCGTCCAGCAGTACGATGCAGTTCTTAATCAACATACCCATCAGTCCCAGTGCACCTACGATGGCGCAAAAGTCGAATGTCTTGCCCGTCAGCAGCATCGCTCCGACTACGCCGACTGCCAGCAGCGGAATGCAGCACAGGACGATCGTCGGTTTGCGGTAGTCGCCGAACAGGAGAATCAGTACGGCGATGATGAGCACCACGGCCAGCGGCACCTGTTTGAAAAGCCAGTACATCGTCTGGTCGCTGGCTCCCTTTTCACCGTCCCAGCGGATCGAATAACCGGCAGGCAACGGAATAGCTTCGATTCGTGCGGCGAGAATCCGTCGTGCCGCTTCGGTCTCGATTCCCGGGACGGGCGAACACATCACGTTCCGCATACGCTGACCGTTGTAACGCAGCACGACCGGGTCTTCCCAGCGCACCTCGACACCTTGTCCGACCACCCCGAGCGGCACGGTTTGCGTCAGCGTCCGGAGGAGGTCGCTTTTGTCGAGTGTACCGCTCCGAAGGTTCAGTGCCAGCTCGTCGTCCAACAGTGCATTCACATTCGGCAACATCGAAAAAACGGGGATGTTCTCGGGATTGTCGATGCGTCCGCCGTCTGCTGCCGTACATTTGAGATAGATCGTGTTGCGGTGCGTCCCTTCATAGAAAGTTCCGACGGGAATGCCGCCTTCGGCCGTCAGCAGCGACATCGCAATATCCTGTCTGCTCAAATTGGCGCGACGGGCTGCCGTCTGGTTGTAATCCGCTACCAAAACAGGGACGGAGGGTTCCCACCCAGTCGTGATTTGTGCGACTTCGGGCGTATGTGCCATAATCATCCGTGCGGAATCCGCCAATCGGTGCAACACCGCCGGATCGGGCCCCGAGAACTGCACCTCGATGGGGTATTTCTTGAACATGATGTTGTAGCGCTTCACCTTGACATAGGCATCGGGGTAACGTGCCGAAAGGTCGTCTTGAATGGCGTCCATGTTTTCGGTCAGCGCCTCGGGCGATTCGAAATCGACAATCAGCTCGCCGTAGGAGAGCGACGGCGTGGCGATGCTGCGCACCAGGTTGTAGCGGGCCGGCGTTCCGCCGACCGATGCAGTCACGTCCCGAACCTCGGGGCGCGTTTTCAGATAGGTTTCAATCTCCCGCAGGTCGGCAGCGACACGGGTGGAGTTCGTTCCCTCGGGCAGTTTGTATTCGATGTAGAGTTGGTCGTAAACCATATCGGGGAAGAATCCCTGCCGTACATACCGGAATCCCCACACGCTCAGCCCGAGCAGGGCGAGAACCGTCGCCAGAGCGGCGATGCGGTGCCGCAGTCCGAAACGGAGCAGATCGCCGAAACGACGGTACAGCGCACTGCCGTACAGTTCGCCGCCTCCGTCAGCCTGTTGTGGTTGTTTCAACAGCCGGTCGGCCATCAGCGGGACATGTACGAGGGCCAGAATCCAACTCAGCAGCAGGCTCGCCGCCAGTACGATGAACAGATCGCGCACATAGACGCCCGCCGTGTCGGGCGACAGGAATACGGGCAGAAACGCGAGAATGGCGATGACCGTGGCACCCAACAGCGGCAGGGCGGTCTTGCGCCCGATGGCGCACATCGCCTCACGACGCGGCTTGCCCTGCTTCAGATCGACTAGTATGCCGTCCACCACGACGATGGCGTTATCTACCAGCATGCCCATGGCGAGGATAAAGGCCGCCAGCGAAACCCGCTGCATCGTGCCGCCTGTCATGCCCAGCAGCAGAAACGTACCTATGACGATCGTAAGCAGGCTGAATCCGATGATTACGCCGCTGCGGAATCCCATCGTAACCATCAGAATGAGGATGACGATCAGGACGGATTCGACGAGATTGATGAAAAACGTGGATAATGCGTCCGTTACCCGTTCGGGTTGGTAGAAGACCTTGTGGCAGGCGATACCCGCCGGAAACCGGGTCTCATGCAATTCGGCGAGCTTCCGTTCGACCGCTTTGCCGACCTTTACGATATCGGTTCCCGACGCGGCGGCTACGGCGATGCCGATGGCTCGTTCGCCGTTGCGGGTCATCGAATTGCGTACGGGTTCCGCATAGCCGCTCTCCACGGTCGCTATGTCGCCCAGCCGCAACTGGTCGTCTTCGTGACCTTGAATAATCATGTCGCGAATCTGTTCGACCGTATGCGACTTGTCGGCCACCGTAACGCGGACCCGTTTGTCTCCATTGTCATAGTATCCGGCGTAGAACGTACCATGCTGTCCGTTCAGGGTGGCGAGCACCTCCGCCGGCGAAATGCCGAGGGCTGCGAGCTTGTCGGCGCGCAGCGAAATGTCGATGCTCTCCTCGCGCTTGCCGTAGAGTTCTACGCGTGCCACGCCGTCGAGATCGGTCAGTTCGCGTTGCACCAGCGATGCGTAGTCGGAGAGTTCCCGCTCGCCGAACCCGTCGTCCGTCAGGGCGTAGAACATGCCGTAAACGAGTCCGAAATCGTCCTGCACCCTGACGGTCGTACCGTCGGGCAGCGACATGCCGACATCGGAGACCTTGTGCCGCAGCATATCCCAGCATTGCTCGATCCGTTCGTCGGGCGTCGTGCTTTTCAGTTCGACCTGAATGATGCAAAGATCGTTCTGCGACCAGCTTTGCGTGTTGCTCACATCCCCGAGGGTGCGAATCGCCTTTTCCAGGGGATCGGTTACTTCCAGTTCCATCTCGTGTGCCGAAGCGCCCGGACGCACCCCGACGACCATCGCGAGTTTTACCTTGATCTCGGGGTCTTCGAGTTTCCCCATGTCATAGGCCGATCTCAGACCACCGACGATCAGTACGGCCAACAGAAAATAGACGAGCTTTCGGTGCGAGAAAGCCCATTTGCCGAAATCGATCATAGCAAACCTCCCGTATTGGTTTTCGACGGGGTGGGGATCGGTGCGACGCGTTCGCCTTCCGTCAAACAATGCACTCCGGTTACGACGATTCGTTCGCCTTCCGTCAGGCCGTGCGCGATTGTCGCCGTCCCGTCCGTATGCAATCGCACGATTTCGACTTGGCGCCGTGCGATCGTTCCGTCTTGCCGGCAGACCCATACGCAACTGTTATCTTCATGGTGAAAAAGGGCGGAAGCGGGAATCTTGATCGAGGTGTCCGTTTCGTGCCGCAGTGCGACTTCGACCATTGCATTCATGCCGGGTGTCGCGGCAGTCTTCCCGTCCGCAGGCAATGCCAGCCGCACGGCATAGAGCTGATTGGCATTCGCACTCGGCTCGATATGGAGCAGGTGCAGCGGGATTTTCGCGCCCTGCATGCAGTCGAATGCCGCCGTGAACGAGACGATTTCTCTACGACGGATATAGGTCGATGCCGGAATGAAAATCTCCACTTCGGGAACTCGGTCCGAGAGCATCGTGAGGACGGGCATGCCTGCCGCAACGACCGTAGGCGGATCGAAACGGCTGTGTTTTACCCATCCGTCGAACGGGGCGTACAGTTTCGTATCGGTCAGTTGATTCTTGGCATTCTCGTATTTCGCCGTGATCTGCTGCAATCCGTAGCGTGCCTTGTCATAAGCGTCGGCCGTGGCGACATCTTGCTCGTAAAGTGCAATCACTCTTTCGGCCTCGGCCTTGATGCTGCGGTATTCCCCTTCGACAGCCTGCAATTGCAGTTCGTAATCGCGCGGATCCATCTCGGCGATGAGCTCGCCACGACGAACGAAAGCTCCGTCGGTCGCGTGGATACGTTGTAACGTACCGGAAACCTTGAATGCGAGGTTCACCTCTTCGGCGGCTTTTACATGACCGGGAAATTCGAACATATCGCAGTCGATGGCCGTTTTGACGGTATCGATGCGCACGAGCGGTACAGGCGCCTGCTGTTGCCGCTGTCCGCATCCGGCAAGGAACAGGGCTGCCGCCGTTGTTATGATTAATTTATGGAACATAGAAATTATGGTTTGGATTTTCAATACAAAAGTATCGGATAACCGTCGTTTCGTAAATAGCGATTTTACGGTTATATTATGCGATATGTTTGATTTTGCAAATTCAATGCGGCGAATCATGTGCATTCTGTCGGTTTTTCATACATTTGCAAAAATAAATGGCATGAACAGGGAAGAAAACCTCGAATTAGAGCTCGATGAGGTAGATGCTGCGGATATAGGGCGATACCATCGGGTCGTGCATCTGGAAAAGAACGGGTTTCTGCTGTGCAAACAGGGCCGGATAACGCTCGGCATGGACGATAAGGAATTCGATCTGCATGCGGGAGAGCTTTACATTTATCCGGCATTCTCACAAACCGTCGTCCTCCGTTACAGCAATGATCTGAAAGCGACGATCGGAATGGCCGATTTCGACTTTTCGTTTTCGTCGCTCGAAAGCGTGTCCGACACTCGGAGCCTTGTCTATATCCGTTTCAATCCCGTCGTTCGATTGACGGACGAACAATACCGCCGCATCGAGGAGTTGATCGGCTTGGTCCGGCAGCGTCAGGTCGGAGCTTCCGTCATCGGCCGGCAGGTCGTCGCTGCGCTCGTGCAGGCATTCTGCTTCGAAGTGTTGGATGCTTATATCGCGAACCATCCGGTCGGACAGGAAAAGACGACGCACCGGGATAATGTATTCCGTAAGTTTCTGGTCGCTTTATACGGTAATTTTCGCATGCGGCGCAATGTGGGGTTTTATGCGCGGGAATTGTGTCTGTCGCCACGCTACTTTGCCACTTTGATTCGGGAAAGGTCGGGCAAGACGCCCGCCGAGTGGATTTCGATGTTCGTCATCGCCGAGGCCAAACGCCGGCTTTCCGAACTGCAGGTGAGTATCAAGGAGATTGCTATGGCACTCAATTTCCCGAGCCAGTCGCTTTTCGGGCGTTATTTCAAACTTTATGCGGGCATGTCGCCGTCAGACTATCGGGCCTCAGTAGGTGTCGCGAATAAAAGTGTGAATGACAATGAATAAACGGAGGTTATTACGACAGCAACATACAACTTTTACACCGTGTTAGTTTTTTGCCAGCCGATTCGTTCAGGACAGTCGTATACTCGCGGCTTTTGGCTGTGCTCCAATTATTCGGTTCGATCGCATGCTTGACCGAGGCCTCGGCACGTGAGCCGTCGATGGTCGGTCGCATGAATACGGGCTTCGACCGCTTTGTCGAGTTTCGTCTTGCGGATGTAGAAAAGCAGGTTGAAGGTAGCTTTTATAAATACTGTTTTTCAGATTCGTAATCTTTCATCCGTCGTGTAAAACTTATATTATAGCTTTATTTGGCGGACTTTCCCGAGGCTTGTTCCGGTGCCCCGAGTAAGCCGCCGCCAACGCGTATTCTTTTCTGTCAAGCCGCATAAAAGAAAAGACACTGCAATGGTTGATTTGCAGTGTCTTTATCGGCTATTAGATGTCTTTCTGGCGGTGCGTAGGGGACTCGAACCCCTGACCCCGTGCGTGACAGGCACGTATTCTAACCAGCTGAACTAACGCACCATTCTGGTATTGCGAGTGCAAAGGTAATATAAAATTCCGAATGTGCAATGATTTTTATTCTTTTTTGAAAAAAGAAAATTGCACGCTTCCATAACTCCTTAATTGCCAGAATCCGGGATAATCTGAAAAATCCTTCTCCTTGGAGTGCTCGAAAACGAAAAGACCTCCGTCGCGGAGCAAATCGTTGTCTCGGACCAGTTCGATAACCCGTTCGCTGCCTTCCAGATCGTAGGGGGCGTCTGAGAAAATCAGGTCGAATTGTTTGGGGCAGCTTTTCAGATAGAGAAAAACATTCGCTTTGACCGGATAGAGATTCCGGCAGTCCAGCGCAACGGCCGTTTGTCGGATGAAATTGTAGTGCACCGGATTGATCTCCACGGCTGTAATGCTCCGCGCGCCCCGCGATGCGAATTCGTAGCTGATCGAACCCGTTCCGGCAAAGAGATCGAGCACGTCGCACTCCTCGAAATCGACGAGATTGCCCAGGACGTTGAACAGATTCTCCTTGGCGAAATCGGTCGTCGGCCGTGCCCGCAGGTTCTTGGGCGGATTGATTGCGCGCCCTTTGTATTTTCCGCTGATTATTCGCATATCGTTTTTTTGAATCGGTTCCGCAGCCGTTTGTCAAGTGCGCGATCGGTATCGCCCGTATAACGGAGGGTAAATTGCGCCAACGGAAATACGGCGTTCAGTCTTTCGAACAGGTATTCGGTGTCCGTGGGATCGGATATGGCTATGACCTCGGCGAACTGCAATCCGTCGTCGTATACCTTTATATATAGCAATTCCGGAGTATGCCGCATCCATACCGTCGGGCCTTCGATCTTCAGTTCGTGCAACAGCGGGGTAGTGTATCGTGCCCGGGAGCCGAACAGCGGTTCGATGCGCCGAGCGGTCGGCTCGTCGAGCGTCATCAAGGCGATCGCCGGAGCCGTCGAGTCGCTCGTTACGATCCGATCGTTTTCGCCGACCGTTATTCCCGCGGCAGCCAGCAAGGCGGCCGCTTTTTCCGGTGCGAATGCCTCTGCGGGAACGAGCAGTGTGCCGGGAGTCAGCAATTCGATCTCGACGGGTGTTTCGCTCTCCTCGGGCTTATGATTCTCCAGCGGAGGGAATGAAAAAGAGTGCCCATCCGACGTACGCCGAATGGACACTTTGTTTGCTGTTCGCGGAGTCTTATTCCCAGTTACCGGCCTCATTGTTACCAGCTTCCATGGAACCGAATTTCACACCGGCGTAGCGGTTGAAGTTGTTCACCTCGTCGTCGATCAGATTGACGATCTCCTGGCGATAGTTTACCGTATCGAGGAACGCCTTGTAAGGTGCTCGGCACTCGACGATCGGAATCACGACCTTGGACTCGGTGGTGATGATACCAGCCTCGAGGATGTACTGCGCTTTGTTGTCCGTGCCGGGGATGAAGCGCAACTCTGCCACGTCCTGACGGGAAAGTTTTTTGGGCGAGAAAATCGTATCGATGACTGCTACCTTGAATTTCTCGATATTCTTGCGGCCCGATTTCTTCAGCATGGCCATAGCCACCGAGTCGTCTTCGTCGACGATCTTGCGCTCGAGTTCGAGCGTGTCGGTCAGGATGAACGATGCGAGCGTGTCGAAGTCGGCCGTAAAACGCTGATACTTCGTCTTGAAGGCGCGCTCTGCGGTGCGAATGTCCTTGATACGTTCGATGACGAGCGCCTTCTTGTTCTTAAGTTCGTTCTCGAACTGAATCGGGGTCGAGATCTGCACGTAGATCCAATAAACGAGACCCACGATGAGCAGCGCGAGAATGATTTGAGCGATTTTCTTTCCCATTTTGATATTTGTTATTAAGTTTGTACAAAAATAATTCTGCGATGTTTAGTACACGTATTGCGACCCAAATTTACGCTAAAATTTGTTTCGAAACAACCCTTGGACAAAAAAAAATCATAGAAATGTTGTCCGAATATCTTGCGGACGACGATTTTTCCAGGATTTTCGTGCTCAACGGGTATGCCGGTACGGGTAAAACGACGCTGATAGCCGCTTTGGTCGGAGCGCTCAAGGAGTTGGGTGTCAAACCGGTGCTGCTCGCACCGACGGGGCGCGCCGCCAAGGTCCTGGCGCAGTATGCCCGCGAAAAAGCGCTGACGATCCACAAACGCATCTACCGTCAGCGGACCAATGCCGACTACGATACGAAATATTCGCTGAATATCAATACGGAACGGGATGCCGTCTTCATCGTCGACGAGGCTTCGATGCTCTCCGATTCGTCGCGCGACGGCGGACAGTTCGGCGGCGGTTCGCTGTTGGAGGACCTGGTGCAATATGTCCGAAGCGGGCGTGCCTGCCGGCTGATTCTGGTGGGCGACAGCGCTCAGCTGCCGCCGGTCGGTGCCGATTTCAGTCCGGCGCTCGACCCGGCAGCGATGTCCTGTTTCGGCGAGGTGGTCTACGGGACGCTGGACGAGGTGGTCCGCCAGCAAACCCAGTCGGGCATTCTGTTCAATGCCACGCTCGTGCGCTGCATGCTCGAGAACAATATCTGCGAGGTTCCGCGTTTCGACCTGAATTATCCCGATATCGAGGCGCTCGAAGGGGGCGAGTTTCTGGAGAAACTTCAGGACTGCTATGCCCGTTACGGACGCGATGAAACGATCGTCGTGACGCGTTCGAACAAACGGGCCAACCGCTATAACGAAGGTATTCGCCGCAACGTGCTCTATGCCGAGGAGGAGATCGAGAGCAACGACATGCTGATGGTCGTCAAGAACAACTACTATTATCCGGAGCATACCGAGCAGTGTCCGATGAATTTCATCGCCAACGGCGATATCGCGCGATTGCGGCGTATCCGGCGTTTCGAGGAGTTCTACGGGTTCCGTTTCGCACAGGCAGTGCTCGAATTTCCCGATTACGACGACGCAGCGATCGAGTGCCGCATCTTGCTCGACACGATCGCTTCGGAGTCGCCTTCGCTCACGCGTGACGAGTCGTCGCGGCTTTTCTACGAGGTGGAGAAGGATTACCTCGACATCAAAAGCAAACTCAAACGCTTCAAGGAGATTCGCGAAAATCCCCATTTCAATGCCGTGCAGGTGAAGTTTTCCTACGCCGTGACGTGCCACAAGGCGCAGGGCGGCCAGTGGCGGGCGGTCTTCGTGGACCGTTGCCTGTTCGGCGACGAACCCATGACGCGCGACATGCTGCGGTGGCTCTATACGGCTCTTACGCGTGCCACCGAAAAACTCTATTTGGTTAATTTCGATGACAGATTCTATGCTTAGCGAACTGCATCCCCTCGAATCTTTCCTGCCCGAAAACGCCCGCATACTGATGCTGGGTAGCTTCCCGCCGCAACGCAAGCGGTGGTCGATGGACTTTTTCTATCCCAATCTGCAAAATGACATGTGGCGTATCGTCGGCTATCTCGCCGCGGGTGATAAGGCGCATTTTCTGACTGCGGACGGTCGGCGATTCGACCGCGAACGGATCGCGACCTTTTGCCGCGAGCGGGGTATCGCGCTTTACGACACGGCCGTCGAGGTCGTGCGGCTGCGCGACAATGCGTCGGATAATTTCCTGCAAGTCGTGCGCGAGGTCGATCTCGCGGCGCTCCTGGCGCGCATTCCGGTCTGCCGGACGATCGTGACGACCGGGCAGAAGGCGACCGACACCCTGTGCGCCATCGTGGGGTGCGGGCAGCCTCCGGTCGGCGGTAGCGTGGAATTCGACTTCGCAGGACGGTCGATGACCCTTTGGCGGATGCCCTCCTCGTCGCGGGCCTATCCGCGGCCGGTCGAATGGAAGGCGGAGTTTTATCGCAAACCGTTCTCTGCCTGCGGGGTGCTGTAATTGGGTGCTTCGGTTGAATATACCGCGCCCTTCCTCCGAGACCGGGGAAGGGCGCGGTTGCATGTAAGTCGTGGTCGAATTATTTCTCGATGATCTCCACGCCGTTGGCTTCGTCGTATTTGAACGAGTTGTAGTAATCGAGCGTGAAGCCTTTCCAGACGTAAATCCGCTTGAGATTGGGATTGTTGTCCATAAAGTAATCGTTGTCGCGATAACGATCCACTTCGCTCAGGTCGATTTCGGCGAAGGAGTTGCCGCCCGCGACGAACCGCCAGAGGTTCACACATCCGCCTAACTTCACCTCCGTCAGCTTGTTGTCGTTGATGTAGAGCCGTTGCAGGTTGCTGAATCCCGTGAAATCGAGCGTCGAGGGTTGATCGGCCGTGCGGTTGAAGGCGCCTATGGTATGCATTTGGCCCTTCAGCTTCTCGATCTGTTTCCAGACGTCGAGCAGCGTGGTGAAATCGCATCCGATCTCGATGAGCATCGATTGCTTCGAGAGATCGAGCCCTTTCAAATTGGGGCAGTTGTGTACGTGGAGGCTCATCAACTCGAGGTTGCCGCTCAGATCTATCGAGGTCAGCTTGTCGGTCGTATTGACGTCGAGGTGCCGCAAATGCGGGAAGTTCTCGATGCCTTTGGTCGAGGCGACATCCCATCCTCCGGCGTCGAAGCCGTAGGCCGATCGTTCGTTGGGTTCGATCTCCGCCTCGTAGGCCGATATCTTACCGTCTTCGTCGGGGTCCATGTCGTACATGACGACCGATATCCCGGCGGCCATGCGCAGCATTTCATCCTCGATCGTCTCCAGCATGTCGGGGCTGGCGGCTTGCTCGATCCGGAACTTGCCGCTTTCATCGCCGGATGCGATCTGCAATTCGACGGTTCGGTCGCTGAATTGGTCGTTGGCGCCGACCCGCAGCCGTACGGTCGTCGGGCCTTGACCTTCGAGCAGGGATTTTTTCGTCCATTCGTCCGTAGCGGAGTCGTAGGTTTCGATCCTTCCGCTCGTAGGAAGCGATACGGACCACTTCCCGGCGGCTATTACGCGCACTTCGCACTCCTCGGTCCAGTAACCTACGGCGATCCGGTCTTCTCCGGACGGACCGGTCATCAACCGGGCCTCCTTTTCGAAAATGACGTTCACCCGGTGTTGAACGTGCAGGCCGCCTGCGTCTTCGACGTAGAGGTCGATCGCCTGCAAGCCGCGCGGCAGCATCGCCGGCTCGACCGTGCATTCGAAGTTCGGATAGCCGAGCTGCTCGGCGACCGTCTGTCCGCCGATGCTCAGCCGCGTGACGGCGACGTTGTTTTCCGCATCCTCGATCCAACCTTTGACCGTGAGCGGCAGGTTCGCATCGAGGATCTGGCCCTCGGCGGGAGCGGTGATTTTGCACTTCGGCGCTGTGTTGGGAACTTCTTCCTGGATCGTTGTATCTTCGCTGCACGAAGTCCACAGAACGGCCGAACAACCTATCAGCAGGTATAAAAGCCTTTTCATCTTTTATCGAGCGAATCAGTTTTTCAGGCAGCGAACGGAGTATCCGCGGGTCTGGTCCGTTGCGTGGGTGAGTTCGACGATGTATTTATAGTTGGCGAAACTTGCCGTCATACCGCCCGAATAACCGTAGGTGTAGTCGTCGAAGTGAGGGGTCCAGAAATTGCATACCAGGCTGCCACCGCTGCCGGGGCCGTAGTAGAAGCTTTTCTTGATATAGCATCCGTAATAGGAGGCGCCGAATCCGTAGGTGTCCAGGCCGCCCAGAGCCAGTTGCGGGTAATCCTCATCCGTTGCGATCGGCCAGTCTTTGGCGCGCAGATGACCGCTTACGTTCTTCTGGTTGTTGCCTTGCCAGCTCGATACGGCTTCGTCGTCGGGAATGCGATCGTTGACGAACGTGAACAGTTCGTTCCATTCCGATGCTACCGGAATGTGCCATCCTTCGGGGCAGGGGCCCTGTACTTTGGGGTGATTTTCGTCGAACTCGTTCGACTCCTTGTAGCCGCCTGCGGCAGCCCAGTTGTAGAGTACGCCGCACTTCTGGAAGTTGGCGGTAGCCTTGGCTTCGGTCATGTCGCTGCCTTGGTAGTCGTAGACGTAGTAGCAGGGCTCGGTTTTGGAGTATTGGTCTATCGGGGTGATTTTCGGCAGGTAGGCCAGGTTCTCGGCGAACCATATCTGCTCGCCGATTTGGACGGTCTTGTAGGCCTTGCCGTCGCGGGAGTCGGTGAAAAGATCGCTCAACGTGAACGTAGCGGCGCTTTGGGCGGTTACGCCGCGGCTGTTGGCCACTTCGAGCGTGATCGTGTGCGAGCCGATCGCGTAGCTTCCGGCTGCCACTTCGTAGGAGAACGGTACCTCGGTAACTTCCGGGATTACCTCGCCGTCGATCTTAAGCGATACGCCCGCGATTTCGCCCCCCCCCGGCACTTCGCCTTCGGCGGCGATGGTAAACGGCTGATAAACATAGATTTCACTACCTTCGGCCGGCGAGGTGATTTGGCATACGGGGTCTGCGACCTTGATCTCGTCGTCGCTGCACGCCGCGAATGCAAGGAGGCCTGCGGCTACCGGAAATAAATACTTTTTCATGGGTTTGGATTTTGATGGATTAATTTGAAGGGTGTTTTTTCGTCTGTGGCGGTTTTAAGGTTATCATACGATCTTAATCGAAAGTTCGAAAATGTAACTTCCGTTCCGATTCGGAATACTATCCTGTATTCCGAATCGGGTAAGCCAATCAATAAATTGTGTCGTGAATACCTAACTAACGGTTTGCAAGATAGTGGAAAAAGTCCGATCGGCCAAATGTTTTCCCATTTATTTTGCTTCCGAAATCTTCCTCGGCGGGGGAATATTGAGTGAAATAATTTGATTGATAGATATTTATGATATCTATGGCGGCCATATGAAAAATAATCCGTCGAAGAAACTGTTACTGTTCGAAATCGATTGTACCGAATGTATATCTTATTGGTAAAAAGTGATATATCGATTACATATTCGGGATTTTACTTAGTTTTCGGTACTTATTCGGCGCTTTTAGTTGCGAATCGAAATGTATCGGGGCGATTCCGGACCGGATAGCCGATTGGGGGAGTACGAGAGTTGCTGACGTCCGTTTTTCCGGTCCAACGATAAGGGCCGTCTAACGAAGGAAGTTAGACAGCCCTTTGGGAGCGGTGAGCGGAGGCCGGTTAGAATTCGCTCGTAAAGTGGAAACGGATATCCTTGAAATTGTCCTGTGCCAGGGCCAGTGCGTAGCTCGTGTCGGCCAGGAAGACGTCGCGGCCGTGTTTGTCTACGGCCATGTTGGTGTGCTTGCGACGTTTGAAATCGGCCAATTGTGCGGCGTTGTCGCTGTCGATCCAGCAGGCTTTGTGGATCGAGATGGGCTCCCAGCGGCACGAAGCGCCGTATTCGTGCTCCAAACGGTATTGGATCACCTCGAACTGCAAGGCTCCGACCGTGCCGATGATCTTGCGGCCGTTGAGTGCCGAGGTAAAGAGCTGTGCCACGCCTTCGTCCATCAGCTGGTCGATGCCCTTGGCCAACTGTTTGAATTTCATCGGATCGGCATTCTCGATATAGCGGAACTGCTCGGGAGCGAAGGAGGGTATGCCCGTGAAGCGCAGTTTTTCGCCTTCGGTGAAGGTGTCGCCGATCTTGAAGTTGCCCGTGTCGTGCAGACCCACGATATCGCCCGGATAGGCTGTGTCGATCACCGACTTCTTCTCGGCCATGAAGGCCGTCGGCGAGGAGAATTTCATCTGTTTGCCGCTGCGCACGTGGAGGTAGTTCTTGTTGCGCTCGAAGACGCCCGAACAGATCTTCATGAAGGCGATGCGGTCGCGGTGGTTGGGGTCCATGTTGGCGTGTATCTTGAAGACGAACCCCGTCATTTTAGGCTCCGCAGGCTCTACCGTCCGGGTCTCGGTCGGAGCCGTACGCGGCGACGGGGCGATGCGGATGAAACATTCCAGCAGCTCCCGCACACCGAAGTTGTTTACGGCCGAGCCGAAGAATACGGGGGCCAGCTCGCCGCGCAGGTAGGCGTCGCGGTCGAACGGATCGTAAACTCCTTCGACCAGTTCGACGTCCTGACGCAGCCGGTCGGCGTAGTCGGTACCGATATGGCGGTCGAGTTCCTGCGACGCGAGGTCGGCGATCTCTACGGTCGAGGCGTCGGCCGTGAGTTTTTCGTCCGAGGTAAAGAGCGAGATATTGTGCTCGTAGATGTTATAGACGCCTTTGAAGGTCGGGCCGTTGGAGATCGGGAATGCCAGCGGCCGCACGCGAATGCGGAGTTCCTTTTCCACCTCGTCCAGCAGGTCGAATGCCTCCTTGGAAGGGCGGTCCAATTTATTGATGAAGACGATCACCGGGGTCGAACGCATGCGGCAAACCTCCATCAGTTTGCGGGTCTGCGTCTCGACGCCCTTCGCACCGTCGATGACGATGATGACCGAATCCACGGCCGAGAGCGTGCGGTAGGTGTCTTCGGCGAAATCCTCGTGACCCGGCGTATCCAGGATATTGATCTTCACGCCCCGGTATTCGAAGCCCATGACCGACGTGGCGACCGAGATACCGCGCTGACGTTCGATCTCCATGAAGTCCGACGTGGCTCCTTTCTTGATCTTGTTGCTCTTGACGGCTCCGGCCACATGGATGGCGCCGCCGAAGAGCAGCAGTTTTTCGGTCAGGGTGGTTTTACCGGCATCGGGGTGGGCGATGACCGCGAACGTGCGGCGGCGTGTGATCTCTTCCTGTTGTGTCATATATTATAGGTGTGTTTTTTCGTTCTGTCCGTTGCTGACCGGTTCCGGGACGCTCGGGGCGCTTTCGCCGGTCGTAGTCTCGCGGCGTTTACTGAATTCCCTCCTCGGCAGGGACTTCCCGAGGCGTCGAACTTTCAGTTCCGGGCCCTTACTCCTTCGGGTAGTCGACGTTGTAGTGGCAGCCGACCGACTCCTTGATTTCGCGGCCTTGCTTGATGACGAGGTACGCCACGGCGATCATGTTGCGCAACTCGCACAGCTCGCGGTTGGGCTTCGTCTTGCCGTAGAGCTCCTCGGTCTCCTCGAAAAGAATCGAGAGACGCCGCATGGCACGCTTGAGCGAGAGGTTCGACCGGACGATGCCCACGTAGTTGGACATGATCTGCTGTACCTCGCGTTTGGACTGGATGAGCATCAGCATCTCCTCGGTGTGCTGCGTCCCGGCGAAATCCCAGTCGGGAATACCCTCCTGGAAGTCTGCCTTGTCGAAAAGTTCGGCCGTGCGGCGTGCCGCCTGGTCGCCGTAGACGACCGCTTCGATCAGCGAATTCGAGGCCAGGCGGTTGGCGCCGTGCAGCCCCGTGCAGGAGGTTTCGCCCAAGGCGTAGAGCCGTTTGATCGAGGTCTCGCCCCATGTATCGACCCTTACGCCGCCGCAACAGTAGTGTGCCGCAGGGGTTACGGGGATCATATCCTTGGTGATATCGATGCCGATCGAGAGACACTTCTCGTAGATGTTGGGGAAGTGGCTGCGTACCGATGCCGGGTCTTTGTGCGTGACGTCGAGGTAGACGAAATCTTCGCCCCGGCGCGTCATTTCGCGATAAATGGCGCGGGCCACGACGTCGCGCGGCGCCAGCGACTTCATCGGGTGGTATTTGTCCATGAACTCCTCGCCCGACTGCAATCGCAGGATGGCTCCGAAGCCGCGCATGGCCTCGGTGATGAGGAAATTGGGTTTTTCGCCCGGGTTGTAGAGCGTCGTGGGGTGGAACTGGATGAACTCCATGTTCTCG
>CANPHE010000024.1 GCA_947573795.1 uncultured Alistipes sp.
GGGGCACATCTCGATGCTGCCCGTGGCGAATGCAAATACCGGGCGCAATGCCCTATATACGAACGAAGTAAAAACAGCCATCAATGAAAATGAAATCAGATAAGAAAACGACCACCGACAATAAGGCATTCCTCCAAAACGGCAATGACCTTTTTGAGAAAATGACGGCATACATGCCGCGATGCTATTTCCCGACTGCGTTGGGGAAAGATGCTCCTCACGAATTTACCGATAAGGAGTTTCTCCGCGTCAGGGATATAATCTGCCGTAAGTACCACTTAGCCGAGGCGAGAACCATCGAAGAGAATGCCGGAGTATCTCCGTTCGAGCTTGTTCGAGACCTCTTCGAACAGGAAGTGCACAGGCGTATCCGTAAGGATTACACGCAGCTCAGTGCCATCTCCATCAGGGAATCGCTTATAGAGAAGATTCGCTGCGCCGTGGAAAAGGAGGACAACATCATCGGCACGTTCTACCAGAACCGCGGAGCGCATTACAGGGCCGCGGAATTTCCGGAGTATGACACCTCACCGATCGTGGTGATCCACAATTCCGAGTTTTACGGTTACGGCGGCTACGAAAGCGCCACCGTCTACGAACTCTTCATCGACAAGGCTGGCAGGCTGCTCTGCACGCTCAACGGTGAAGCCGGCGAGGACTTCGACGAACCCGTCGAGCATGTACAAATCGAAGGGCTGTTCGAGATTGTCCACAGGCTCGAAGAGTACGGCTTTATCTCGGACGATGACTATGAGATTACCGTATGCGACGAGTGCGGTTCGACCGATATCCAGACGCAGGCATGGGTAGACCCTAACACCCGTATATTCATCGGTGCCACGGGCATCGACCGCGACGACAACTGGTGCGAGGAATGCGAAGACCACCTTCCGTTCTGCACCCAGAAGGAGTTCAAGGAACGTATGCAGAACTGGTGGGAAGGACTGGCCCCCTCGGAAATGGAGCGTATCGCAGGACTTCCTCAGGCCCAAACCTCCTCTGCGAGCCGTTCTCGGAAGGTTGCGGAGACCTGCAATAAATGGTGGAACAGGAAAAGCTACGACGAAAAAAGACAGATCTGGAAGGAACATAATAACTACGAGTAACCATGTTATACAACTTGCTTCAAGATATTCGCCAGCAACTGGGTACAAAAATACTCTTGACCGCGGAAGAACAGAGCCTGCTTGAGCAGATAAGCCATGCCATCCCGCATATCCGCAGGGACGGAGATGCAGAGCGGCTGCTGCCGAACGAGGTACTGGTGCGCATCTGCCCGGATACCGGGTATCCTGTATTGGTATGTCACGACGGTGAGGGCCAGTGTGCGTGCCTGCACAACGAGACCATTGCGGAAGATGCCATAGATGTGAAGTCATGGCTCTCGTCCCTCGGCGGGGAGTGCAACGGCAACCGCAGACTGTTGGAAGCAGTTGTGGACATTGCCTACAATGCCGGAGCAGACAAACTCTGGGAAGAGAGGGATTCTCGTGCCGTGGTATCGGAAATTATTCGATGGGCAGGGGAATTCGAAACGACACATGCCGGCATGGACTGGGACGAAGAAGATTACCTCCTTGCCATCGACCGGTTCTACAAAGAAAAGGTATCGGATCTATAAAAAAAGTAAAGTATGATTCAAACACTTTTAGATGACATAAAGGCATATTTCGATGCCAAGGAAAAACTTACGGAACAGGAGCGGCAATTACGACAACGCTTGTCCGAGAGGTACTTCCCGATTACGTCCGTGCACCGCAACGACTTGCAAGGTATCGGATTCGACGTAGACAGGATTTCCGATGACGACATGAAGCGACTGGCTCGTAAAATGGCTGACGACTATTGTGAGCAGCTATTCTGGAGCAGTATGGAGACCATCGCCGGGGACATTCTGGGGCTCCCGAAGAAAGAAGTGCCCGTTTGTCCGGTATGCGAATCCGAGGATCTTCGTGTCGAGACCTCCGGATTACACCATTGCAACCAATGCGGGCAGATATGGAACGACAATCTCTATGTGCTGGTCGAGTTCCCGGAAGACACTACCTCTTTTGAGGAGGAGGGAATCGGCTATCCGGCATGGAACAGTGAGGACAACGGGGCACGTTACGTACCAGAATACGATTATATTCGTCATCTTCATAAAACGCCTACCGAGAACTCCTATTATAAGCCTTTGCGTTGGCCCGAGTCTCAACTATACCTTTCCCCTGATGAGCCGAATGAATCAATCGATGCGCTAAGCGAGCCTATCAACGATGAGAAAGGCATCGCGGATTTCGGTGAGCAGGCTATCTGGGTGCCGCTCTGCATTGTTAAATAGCGAGGAGGCAAATAAGATGAGAACAGTCAATGTATATACGGAGACCGGAGATTTCGTCACTTGCTCCGATTGCGGCAAGGTGATGCTCCTACCGCATGGCGCCGACCGCTGTCCGGCCTGCCGGTCGGAGGGCAACCTCTCATGGACAGACGCTACGTTGCAGGAATCTGATATCGACGGGTTGCTCGAACGGCATTATAACCTGCATCAGAAGGGCAACTTGAATCCGGAGGATTACCTTTCGCTTCCCGTACTGGCGACCGCATACGTTCCGTATCTGGTCAGAAAGCCCCAACCCGCCCGGGAGACTCTCGCCCTGCTGCTTGACATCAGCACTCTTTTCGAGAAATATTGGCGGGATACAGGATGTTTCCAGTCAGAAAACATCTACACGCCGGCTATCAATGCACTGCTCGATAAGCTCGACGGGAAACTGAAAGAGGGCGATGTGATTCCGATAGAATATCAGGATTGCCGCTCTCTTGTCGAGTTCTTCCGGGCGGTTGCCGACGATCGTCCGGCAAAGGAAGATATATCGTTTTCTTCAGATGAGGAGGGGAACTACTATTTCAACGGGCGCGAAGTCAAGGTAGAACATACTTATGACTATGCCTACCGTCTGTTAAAGACAAAAATTGAGACCAACAGCCGCCGCCCGATAGATTTTTATTTCAGCTACCTGGCTCGTTTCGGACCGTATGGTACATGTGGCAATCCCTTCTATCCGAGTATCACGGACTATATATGCAGGCGTTACCTGCCAGAAACCACAAAATGAGAATTTTCGAAAGGCGATGGACAGCAGTTCATCGCCTTTCTCATTGCATAACCCTTTAATATCAATCATTATGGCAACAGCATTAGCAACAACGACTGCCCCTGTGCAGTTCGATTTCCAGAACAACAATGTTGAGGTGATGACGCTCGACACGCTCCGCCGCACGCATAAGGAGAATGACATCTTCGGCAAGCCCGTCAAGGGAATCTATCATTATGAAGTGATAGAACGCATGGCCGGTATCTGCAAGAAGTACAACCTGAACTACGAGGTGGAGGAGGTTTTCGCCGCCCAGAACAAGAACAAGGCACAGCCGGGCGTGGTAGTCCTGCCGCAGGTGGAACAGGAGTTCGGGACATTGGCTGTCGAGGCCCATATTCTACGACGGGTGTACACGACGATCCGTATCAAAAACTGGGAGACGGACGAGCTGACCACCACGCTGGTCGTGGCTTTCCATCAGGACGGCATGCAGGCTGCAATAGGTCCGTGCGTTAAAGTGTGCCACAACCAGTGTATCCTCTCGCCCGAGCGCAGCGTGTCGAACTATGGCAAGGAGAAGGTCTCCACCGAGGAGCTCTTCGGTCGTGTGGACGAGTGGCTGTCGAACTTCGAGGTGCAGATGAACGAGGACCGGGAGCATATCCGCCGCCTGAAAGCGAAGGTAATCACCCCTGTGGAGATGTACGCCTACATCGGTCTGTTGACGGCATTGCGCGTCTCGCATGACAGCTCCGACAAGCGTCTCTCGTCCCAAGTGGAAACCTATCCGCTCAACCAGTCCCAGATATCGGTCTTCACCGAGGACCTGCTCAAACTCGCCGGGGAGAAACAGACGCTCACGGCATGGGACATCTACAACGTGGCGACGGAACTCTACAAACCCGGCAAGACCGACCTCCCGGCGATGATCCCTCAGAACGGGGCATTGGCCGAGGTGCTGCTTTCCGACAAACTCAGTTAATACTCCGCAATCATGGCAGAAAGAACATACAAACGGGCGACGCTCGAAAAGCGTCTTGAACGGCTCGAGGAGAGTCTGCACAAAGAGAAAATGCGCCTGCACGGGGTTATCGACGACACGGGCTGGGGCGCGGGAATGCGGCGTACGAAATGTACGCCGTCTTTCCGTCGGGAAGAGGAACTGAGAGCGAAGATCCAAAATGTCAAACAGCTTATCGCCAAGTGCACCCCATAATTATGACACGTATCAAAGGACAACTGACAACGGCGGACTATTTGCCGATGGATACTTTCCGGAAGCTGATCGATGCGCTGGAAGAAGACCATGAATATCTGTGGGCTACCTACTGCTGGCTGTCGTTCTGCACGGCATTCCGCGCCTCGGACGTGCGTTCGCTGCGGTGGAAAGACGTGCTCAACCGCAGCCAGCTGGTGAAGATGGAGCAGAAAACGGGCAAGAGCCGCAGGGTGAAATTCAACCGATGCGTGCGGGAGAAGATCCATAGTCTGTACGAGTTGCAGGGGCGTCCGGATATGAACCGGCTGATTTTCATGAACCCGAAGGCAATCCGTATTCATTGGAACACATCAACCGTCTGCTCAAAGTGTGGCGCGTCAAATACCGGATTCCCGTCCATGCCTTCTCCACCCATAGCTTCCGCAAGACCTTCGGGCGTTACGTTTATGAAACAAAGAATCGCAATGCCGAAGGGCTGGTCCTGCTCAACGAGATATTCCGTCACTCCAAACTGGAAACGACACGCCGCTATATCGGACTGGCTCAGGAGGATATCGACAAGGTATTCCAGTCCATCAAATTCTAATTTTCAGGCCGGGCTGTCAATCATAATGATTGAGGCCCGGCTATACTTTAACAGCAAGGCATAAAAAGACAATGAGCATACAAATCGGGAAACTATTGTCGGACGGCAGAGTCCGGCATATCAAAGCACTCCATGAGACGCTTTCGAAAGACCTTGTGAGGAAACTCCGAGTGTTCTATCCCAATGACAAACGGGTGGACGCCCTGCTGTCGCTGGGTGACATGCTGACACTGGGGCCTTCACCTTATGGAAAATGGACAGGATACGGCGATGTCGTCCACTGCTACTCGAGAATCCGCGACGGGCGGGAGGCACCCCAGCAATTCGTATCACGCATCGCGGACAACATGGACATTTTCAGCAGCATGGAGGACACGTGTCTCCTGTTCGATAACGGTAAATGGTACGTTATGGACAAGGGCGAACGACGTGAACTGCCGACACTCATCGGGGAAACTTCCTCCCATGACAGCATGAAGCAGATAACCGTTTATGTAAACAACCGCGCTAAACTCGAAAGGATCGAAACGCCGCATTGGCAGAAATTTCAGGAACTCGCCGAACGGGAATCCCGGATACTCTATGTCTATCGCGGCAGCCGTCTTGTGAGAATCATACGGTCATCCAACCTTAAAAAGAAACTGTATGCGACACTATAACATCGTATCGGCCATAGAATGGCTGCCGGAGCACCTGTTCACGGAAGAAATCGTGGAGGCAGCCGTCGAGAGCAAGGATATAGAGGTGCTGAGCCATATTCCGGGACGCTTCCTCACACCCGAGCGTATAGAACGCATCATCGCGGGCAGTACGGACAACTGGCATAGCTTCGAGCTGCGCAATATTCCGGAAGTGTGCCGTTCGGAGGCTGTCTGCGACTACGCCATGCGCAAAAACCCGAAGAACATCACTGCCGTTCCCGAGGCAATGATCACCCGTGAAATGGCGGAGGCAGTCATACGAAACGGACGCGGCGATTTCGACATTCTCGCCTTCATACCCGAACGTCTTTGGGACGCACAGCTGGCTTATTCGGCTTTGCGTAACTATATCTACGTACCGTATTACACAGGCAACAGGTCCGACGCCATCATGAAGACGGAGCTTATTCTCGGATATGTCCCCGCTGGGGTAAAGACCCGGGAGTTCTATTGCGGGATGCTCGACGATACGAAGATACTTACCACAGTTACCGATGCCATCGTGCCGTCCCGCTTCAAGACCATGGCATACTACCGCAAGATGGCGGAGCATGACCTCTCGCTCGTACCCGCCCGGCTCTATTCCTATGAGAATTTCCGTGCAGCAGTCTGCTCGGCGGATAATAAGAACTTTCTTTCCGACCCCCAGTTCTTCAAGCCGTTGTCGGTATATTTGGACGAGATGCTGGCAGACCGTCTGATGCAGAAGCACCCCTACATGTTCCGTAACCTGCCGAAAGCATTCAAGACCCCGAAACGGCTTATCATCGCCATCGATAACAGCAAGCGGGAGACGACCTGCTATATCGACGAGGAGACCGATCGGCACCTGCTTACGAAGGAGGTATGCAAGGCATACGTCCGAAGGAACGGCAATTGTCCTACATTTCCCAAGAAAGTGTGGACACAGAAGTTCGTCGACTACTGTATGGAGCATGGGACATCGTTCTGCTGGTACAAGCAGATGCCCAGAGAGTTTCAGACCTCTGCGAATACGCAGGCGGCATATGATTGCAACCATTATTACATTTGTGATTTCGCCAAGCGGTTCATCACTCCGGAAATGGCAAAGGAGTGCTATCGGGGAAAAAGCTATGCACGTGCAATTCCTCGACATTTTCTCACGGAGTTCTGCCGGCAGACAGGACTGCCCGAGAGGTTCTATGGCGGGAAGACCTCGATGCTGTCGCTGAAAAATGGCCGCATCGACTACACCTACTGCAAGATAGGCAATACCTATTTGGCCTTTTACCTGAAAGAACAATGTGAACCGTCCTCGGCGCATCTGATGATGACTCGGGCGGATTCAAAATACTGCACGCCGGAGAAGGTATTCGACGTGCCTGTCGGAGCATTCCACCGCACGTGGCTGGAAAAAATCGTGGCAGAGCATGACCCGCGTTTTGTCAAGCCCAGCGTGGACAAGTCGCTGAAAGCCGTGCAAGCAATCTGCTATTACGGTGTCGAGAAGTTGAAAGACCTGAACCGTACGGAAATCTTCCGCAACACCTTTATGGGCGAGACCATCGGCTACTGCGCCCGCCGCAGGGACTTGACCTATCACAGCGACAGCTGCGAGGCGCTTATTGAGGGCTTGAAGTTCAAGATACGGGGAATGGCTGTCCCCACGACCTTGGCGGAGGACATGACTCCTTATACGGCTGACATGCTGCACCAGAAGTTCGGCTTCTGCTATATCGGCATGACGGCATTCGCCACGGAATACGGGCTGGATATGGAGAAAGCCTACACCCCCGCACAAATGCGTCAGATCGTGCAGGAAAGGGGGACCAAACCATCTTTAAGAAATTATCAACGGGAACTTAAACAAATACACATCATCTAATATGAAAAAGTATCGAATAGCCATAGAAGAGACGCTCCGCAAAGTCGTGGAGATTGAGGCGAAAACGCCGGGACTGGCCGTCTGTCAGGCAGAAGACGAATATAATGAGGAGGAGCACGTGCTCACGGACGATGATTTCATCGGCGTCGACATCGCGCTCTCAACCGATGACGCCACGGTCAAGGAGGCTCTGGACAATGCGAACTTCATCGGGTACGTGCAGCGCCGGTTCGAGGAGCGTCGGGAGTCTATATCCATCGAGGACAAGATCCGACTGGCGTTCGGCAGTTTCGACAACGCCCTGCACGAGTTCGGCGAATACCGTGAAGAGGCAGTCCGGAACCGTCCGCAGGTCTACCTGCTGTACCGGAGCGACGCATGGCACAACCGCTCCTCGATGGAGCTTATAGCCCCGTTCTCCTCCCTCGAAAACATGATGGAGTATCTGCGACGCAAGAAAAAGGAGTTCCGCCTGACGGCTGACGACCTCACGGAGTTTGAGAACAACCGCCAGACACAGGGGCGTGACGAGAACTACCTGTACGAGTCGGATTATCTGGATGTGCTGCCGGAACAAGAACCCGAACTGCCGCCGAAAGACGACGCTTTCTACAACAAGGTTTTCACCTGCGGGCAATCCGAGCTGTCACGCCGGGATTTGGAATCCCTGCCGGCTCCGTTCGACACCTACCATGTTACGGACGAACAGATGGAGCAGATTGTACACGAAACTGAAATGGGAACCCGCGACCGACTGCGGCTCAGTGAAAAGGAGTCCATAGACTTCGAAAATGACCGCCATAGTGAAATCTGGTGGGAGGAAATGGAAAAAGCGGTGGTTCGGCACGACGTACCGTACTACGAGGACGAATAACGAAATATAACCTGTTCATCACATGCCATAATGATGACGGACCGTTGCGGCTACGGCTGCGGCGGTCTTTTTTCCAAAACAAGGTGAATATTTTACCCTTTGTCTACAACAATTACCTACTCTTAACGAAAAGGATTTATGGAACACATAAAGCAGGATTTCTTCACGGCAAACGGGGAAGGAATCAAAATCATGACGATTACGGAGTTCGCCCAGTATATTCTCCGTATGGAAGGCCGGGAATGCCTTGAGTTGTATGCCGGAGTGAACCAGCAGACAAAGGAGTGCACCCAACCGCTCTCTGTCAAAAAAGAACAGTGGGATGGTACGCCTTTTTACCTGCTCGGCGGACACGGACGGGAAGTCCGTACCATCAATTTTGCGGATCGCCCGAAAGAGGAGTTCGAAACGACCTGCTATGATGCTCTGGACAGCTGCGACGCTGTAGGGAGCATCGGAGTGGTTGTATCAAGGCTTCGGGAATTATCTTCTGAAGAACTGCATAAGCGGATTACGGAAGAAATGAGGATAGGCTGTAAATACCTGCTGGTTTATCGCAGCGAGGAGGAGATGACGGACGCACTCGATGGCAAGATATACGCTATCAGTGACGCGGACGGGAGATTCCTTTGCGATATCTTCCAGCCGGAGTACATCCAACTGGAAAACGAGGGCGACATCGTGGACACCGTATCCGTTTCGGATATGCATTTCCATTCCGACTGGGCAATCGCCAATCCGGGAGTACGCGATAAGGTGCTATCCGCGCGCGTGGCAATTGTATATACCCATGAAACGACCGCCGTATGATAGAAATCGGTAAAAGAATAGAAACATCGGAAGGCGTGGCCTACGAACTGGAATATGGCGGGGAAGGAAACATCTACAAGAACGAGGATGCTTTTCTCAACCGTCCCGACGAGGTATGCTACGTGCCCGAATACGCGGCGGAAGGCTGCGAGGGGTGGCGCGTCCCGCAAAACGAGGACTGCTTCACGCATAACACCCTGCTTGCCTTGTGCAAGGGCAATGAGGAGGTGTGCTGGGATCTGTTTTACAGTCTTGAATGGACATTCCCGACCACCTTGCTGGAAGAATGGGAGACAAACGGTTGCCTCGATGACATCGAGAGCTGGTATGACGATAACGATTAAATGAAGCACGGCACATCATGGATAAGAAATACAGAATTACATACTCGGGTAAAATCACGAGCAAGACCCCGAACTACATACTGAGCCTGCGTGCACATCTGAAAGGCGTCTTTCCTGAAACGGAACGGTACGGCGAAGAAGAGTTCGACCGCATTCTTCACTGCATCGGTTCATTCATTAACGACTTTCACTTCAAAGTGCGTAACTCCAGCTATCGGGGCAGCATACTGAAAAGGGTCATTCAGAATAACAGCCTGAAAGTATTCAATCTGGGAGATGAGAAAGTGATGTTGACCATCTCCTTCACTCCGCTGGGAACATAAAACCATCCGACAAATAAACAAAGAGAAGATATGAAGAGAATCGAAGATTTGCAATCCGCCGTCCGCAATATCCTTGTGAACAACGGTCTCACAGAACTTTCTTTGGGAGAGCCCGACGAGCTGAATGATCCCACCTACATTATCTGGTACGACAGACATTGTGAGCCTAACGACGATCCGGTATCGAAGGTTCTTCTTGAAGAGACAGGCATTGCCGTTGAAGTCCAAGCACGCAGTTTCGGTAGTACGATAACTATTTACGACTACGATATCGACCGTATCGAGTGGTGGGAAGGTATATGTGCCAACCTGCTGGAAGTCCTCGAACGCGACGGTCGTCGTCGCTGCCCTGTTTGTGGCAAGCCGCTTAAGGGAACCCGGAAGTATTGCAGCGTCGAATGCCGCAAAATCATGATGCCCGAACTGACGGTGGAACAGGTCGTGGAGAAAGCCAACCGAAATATCCGTGAACTGGCAGGATTGGTTGCCGGAAAGGACAAGGCATACCGAAAACAGCTGATAGAGAAATATATCATCGGTCTGTCATAGACCGGTATTGTTATACCTGAAAAATGTAAATATGGCAACAAGAACCATTTATCTGACCGTACGTCTCGACATTGACAACCCGAAGGTCGAGGAAATAACGGACGAAGACATTGATGATATCGTCAGTGAGATAGACTACGAATTCAAGAACTACGAGGATTATGCAATCGAGACGGAAATCTGCGGACGAAACGACGAGAGTGGTCTTTAGACGCTACTCCGATGGGCAAATCATAGCCCTCTTTCCCGATGTCCCGTGGAGCGGGAGATGGGGCGAGGTCGCGTCTTACATGCATATCGGTCAGCACGGCGCAGCGGATTACAGCCATGTGGTGACAACGACCAAACCGGCGTCGGAAAAGGAGTACACCGGACTATTGAATGAATTGAGACGGGTCGGTTATAATCATATCAAAGTTATAAAACGGGCAAAATTGAGAAAAGATGACGGAAGAAAGTCTAAGAAAAATACTTGACGTTAACCCCGACGACGAAAACATCCGCCGCTGCGACTACTGTGGCAAGCCCATGAGAAAGGGGTATTACCTCGGCGGCGAGTACGCCTGCTCCGATGAGTGCGCACTGGCTCTTTACCACGGAGACAAGGCGCAGATGGAAGAGGACCTGAGCCATGCCGAAGAAGAGGACGGCGAATGCTGCTGGACCGAATGGGAATCTTTTTACATCAATTAGAGCCATCTGCCCAACAACAAGAAAATCAAAAAAGAGTATGAAGAATAACTACAATGTAAAAACCATTCTCGAATCCCTGAAAGAGGATGTAGAGAGCGGGAAAATATCCATTCGTGAAGCCGCTGTCGAACTTCATAAGGCCGGCTGGACGAATTTCATCGACATCGATGCCACGAGGAAACTGTTGAAGTTCCCGCATAATAGCAGGAAACATTCAAAACGATAAAGGACATATGATAAAGATAACCATGATTTTCGGCAAAGATGCCGTGCGAAAGTATGAAGAGAACAAAGAATTGCCTTCCGAAGAATGGCTATTGGACAACGGAGGTGTCGTAGACGAGAAAGAGTTCAAAACCGAGGCGGAGTACAACGCCTATGTCGCAGGACTGAATGACGGCGACGGCTGGACTGATTACCAGATCATACGTCATAATGACGAACCGAAAGAGACAGACACAAGACAGCCTCTCAACAAGCAGTTACGTGAGCTTACAAATACGTTTGTCGCAGAACTGAGCTGTCTGACACTCAGACCCGACGGGTGGTTGCCACATGTCGTCTATGTCGAAGAAGAAGGCGACTATCCGGTCTATACGATGTATAAATTGGAGGAAATCCGCAAGGACGGTTCATGCGTACTTTTCAATCCCCAAAGCGGCGAACGGTTCGACAACCGTCATTTGTACGAGATCAACATCGACTGGCTCGATACCGTATTGAGGTGGTATTACGAGTGTTGTTCAATGCAGAGTGCCGAGCATGAACCAACTTTCACCATATCGTCATTCCGTAAAAATGACATCGTGAAATTTACGGACAACGCCATAGAAATATTGCAACGTAGTTTCGGTGACGCAGTGGCTGATTCCCGTAAGGATATGATGTTACGGGTAGAATACAATAAACAGAATGAGGAAGGAACATGGGTTACAGGTGTGGTAGATTTACGAGAAGATGACACTCAGGAATTTCTATCGTCCTATTTGCGTCATGCAGAAGTAACGGAGTTACAGGAATATGTCATAAACAATCTCGGACAATAATGTGAGCAGCGCATTATTCTTATCCTGAAACGAAAGACTCAAAAATTGTAGCTATGCCTTTCAAAAGCGAGAAAATCATAATCTGCGGGACGCAATACGACCGTAGGCAGAAACTGACACCCGAACAGCGAGCGGAGATATTTCGCCGTTATCATACGAACCGCATTAGCCAAAGACAACTGGCCCGAGAGTATAGTGTCAGTCGTCGGCTGATCTCCTTCATCGTAAACCCGGAGAATGAAGAACGGAACAAGGAACTGTTGCAAAAACGTAAGGCGGCAGGATTATATAAGCCGGATAAGAAAAAGTGGGCAACGACGATTCGGGAGCACCGCAGATACAAGCAACAACTCTACAAACAAAGACAAATAGAATTATGACACCAAGAGAACAGAACAACAACTTACGGGAATCGCTCATCGAGAGCATCAAGGCGGTCGTGTTATGCGGACCGCCTCAAGACTGGCTGCCGGTACGAATTGCGACGATCGACACCACGGAAACAGACTCGGAAGTCGAAAGAACCATACCTGATGCCGGCATGCTGAACGAAATCTTCGGGACGGGGGAATGTTCAGTGACAACGAACTGTCTGGCAACAGAGGAACCGTACGGACTCTGTGAGATGACAACGGAATCGCTAATCACAATCTGGGAGCGATATGTCTCACAGGCAAAATCGCAGAACCTTTGGTATGACCATGCTGTCTGCTATTTGCAGGCAAAGACCCGATGCACAATGGAAGAGGCTGCTGCATATGTGAAAGAAGGGTGGAAAATGGATATGCTCTTTACGGAAAATCTCGAAGAGTTCAAACGTCGCGGTCGCAAAGTAAACAGTAATTATGAAAATACAGATATGAGAACAGAAAACGAATTATTCGCAGAAGAGTTCGAAACAATGACCGTCAATGACGTGCCAGTATTGTTTACACCGCTCAGAATCGACCGACGGTTGATTCCCGAGAACGTGTTCGCTTACGATATCCGCGAGTCGGACGACGGCGACAGGCTGGCTACAATCGAACCGGCCGTTCGGGTGAATCACGCCGGCACCATTCTCTCCCGTAAAGAATTCCTGATGGAAGACTGGGGCGGAGTGGCGATTGAAGATTATAATTTTGAAGGAGATGAAATGACCTTGAAAAAATGGCTTGAATAAAATCAATAAAGATACAAACTATGGACATTCAAAAACTGACAGAAAATTACCGAAAACGCTTCGACGCGTTCTACGGGCAGGACGCCACGGAGAAATCCGGTAGGAAGAAAAAGAACAAACGACCGGAACGCCCGAATTATCTCAGCGAAGTGGTCCGTCCGGTGCTGGATGCGCTGGCAGACCTTATGCCCGAATACGGTTTCGCCAAGACCACGGACAAATATGCCATGTTCGGGGAATACTACCGCATCAAAGCAGGGATCGTCCTCATAGGCGGATTCTCCGTAGATGAGGATTTCGGGCTGATTTTCACACCTCTGTTTCATGGGGCACCGTGCGGAGAGGAGTTGAAGATAACCGATTCACAGCAGCTGGTAGAAGAACTTCGGAAAGAGTTCGAAAAAAGGGAGGTAAAAATGAAAACGTAAGTAAAATTGTGTAGATAAAACGGATTTTATGCCGTAAAAATCATATATTTGTTATTATAAAAACCTGTATATGTCATTTCGGCTGAAATCCCCGATATTGAATCGGATAAGAATACGCCGGATGTTTGGCATCGTACATAACCCATCATATATTCATGAAGAAAGAATCTCTAATCGAACGCGGGTACAAACAGATGAAAGAACGGTATGGAACGGAGGCCCTGATCTTCTTTCATGTCGGTGAATATTATGAAACATACTCTGACGATGCACGAACGGTTGCCCGGACGACCGGCGTGTCGCTATTCAATATCACTGCGGTTCGGATTCCTGCCACAAGGATTCTCGAAGCGGATATGGAAGCATGTCGTAACCGGTTGCTGGATGCGGGATACACGGTCTGTGTGTCCGATGTTCGGGGTACATCTGGCCGCCATATAATAAAAGCAGATGAGTAATTTTCTCAGAAAAGCCGATGAATTCGTATTCATCGCTGCGATGATAGGTCCATGGGCTTTTATCGTCGCCATTGTCATTATTGTCGGACTGATAAAGGGCTGTCTGCCCGACAAGGTAGATCCTATGGATAATGACATAAACAAAGCCCATGAGATTATCGAACACGTGATGGTTATGGACAGCACGTACAACGGATTCCGAGTGGTGTATGTCACCGAGAATGCCGTAACGGAAAAGCGATACAGGGAGATACGCTCTCGGCAGCATATCCGTGAGGGGTTTGAGCGTCTGAAACGCGAAGCACCAGTACATTTCGGCGGAAGTTTGAGAGATGTGGACATCTGTGAGTTTGCGCTGTACGCCCGCAACTTCCACATCGATGACGATATCCGGATACACAACATTTTCATTGCCGGTCATAGGATGGATGATTACGTACAGCCCAACCCCAACCTGCCCGGGTGTGTCACGTCGATGAACTACGGCACCGAACAGGGCAACCAATACCTCAATGACCAAGATATCAATGTCTATATACCCAACGGCGGACGGCGTTACCGTTACTGGAAATGCCGACATCTGCTGCAAGTATCTGATACAGACGAGCGTTTCAGTCATTTTACTAAGGAGGAAAGACTCTATTGAAAACTGTCTTTCTCTGTATATATCGCCCGTAAATAGTTGAAAATTAATAATAAAACGCTTTGTCAACACGCGTAATTGTCGTATATTTGTACTCAACGTAATTGATCGATTAAACCAGATTGTTAATTGAAACGTGATAGATTGAATATGAAGACAGCGTGATATGACATTAGAAAAATCGCAAATCAAATTTGCGAAGTCGGAGCGTACTGGCGAACTAATTGGGTTCGTCTCGCGGCACTCCAAAACACGTCAATTGAAAGGAGTCAGGGAAGACTCAAGATTCGGCAAACAGATTTGTGTCCTTTCGGAAGACCTGAAAGGAACAATCGAGCCCAATGTTCTTTATTCGGTAGAACTGAAGCCTATGCACAAGGCGAATGGATATGTGGTGGTTGACGCCACACCTGTTCAGTTCCCGGCAAAAGTAGAGAGCATAATCGTTCCCAAAGCATTGTATAAGGTGACTGTGACATTCGGCAACAAGACTGTCTATTTCGATCCCAAAGACGGTAAGAGCCCAATGAGCAAGACTATCGACGGGGTTTTAGCCATTCTGAAAGAACGCAGGGATATCCGCAATCTGAAAGGTGTTATCGACGATTTTAACCGACAGGCACAAGCTCTGGTACGCCGGTTCGAGATGGACGGGTTTATCTACATGGCGGGAAACAGACATTCTGGAGGAAAATGATGAAACGGCCTTTGTCGGGTATCGCGACCGATGGAGCTCATTCCACGAGGGAGAGATCGACAAGCTTCCGGGCAGTCGATCTCTCTTCTGGGAAAGAGCTGTTCCGCGAATCCATAGGAAATTGGACAAATAACATCGGTGAATTTCTCGGCATAGTCGCGGCTGTCAAATACATTCTTGAACATTCCGATATTCCACGGATCATCTACTCCGACAGCATTACAGCCATCACATGGTATCTAAACCGCCGGACTGCTTCATCACGCCATTGTCCAGCACTATTGAAAGCGGAAATCTTCCTCAAGGCGATGGAAGAGCGAATCAAAGATATCCGCATCGAACATTGGAACAACAAACTGTGGGGTGAAAATCCTGCGGATTTCGGGAACAAATAAGTAACGAGGTATGGCTAAACTGAAATCACAAGCACAGAAATATGTAGAACTTAAGGAAGAGGATTATCTCAGGCTTATCGAAAACACCATCAAAATGGAAGCCTTGAAAATCGCGGGTATCGAAAAGATGCCCATATACAAAGCGATGGAACATATCCTCGAACACGAACATATCGACCTGCTCATCAAGCCCGTTTCAAGGAGATATTCCTGATTCGGCAGGTGGACAATACTATACTCCGAACAAAACTAATAGCAATTGAGAATATATAGTATTAGTTAGTGTAAATTTACGATAATTAAAGTGTTAAGCAAACGGCGTATGTACGGAGATATTAATACCGCACACACGCCGTTTTACCTTATATATCACACTTCGGTAAAAGAAACTCTCTTACTGTGGTTTAATCCGAAAATTTCATATACCTTTGTGTTTGCAATTAGTTGGCTGTCAGCGACCTCTATGTATGCTTACAAGGATAAGTTCGCGATTTCCAGCAAAACTAACACTGATAATCAATCAGTTAAAAATTAGAAGCTAAGCCCCGAAAGGCCTCCCTTCGCATTTTTCCTTGCGGATGGATTAGTTGAAACGGTAACGCAGGCTGAACTGCACGGAGAAGGTCGAACCGAAACTGTTGTAGTTCTGGAACGTCTTCGTGTTGCGCTTGCCGTTGACCATCTGGTAGGTGATTTTACCCTTGTCGTATTTCAGCGGGCTGCTGTTTACGACTTGCTGGTAGAGACCCCAGTTCTTGTTGAGCAGGTTGCCGACGTTGATGATATCGACGCCGAAAGTCAGCGTGTTGCGCTTGCCGCTCTTGGTCGTGACGAAGAAATCCTGTGCGAACTTGAAGTCGAAGCGGTGGTGCCACGGCATCACGGCCCCCCCCCGCTCGGCATACTTACCCTTACGGTCCTTCAGGTAGTCGTCTTGATTGATGAAGGTCCAGAAGTCGTCCTTCTGCTCCTCGGCGGTGTAGACCTTCTCGACCTTGTTCTCGATGTAGTGGAAATCGACGAAGTTCCAACCGTTGAGCGCCTCGCGGCTTTCGGGGACGTAGATCAGCGAGCTGGCGCCGTAGTCGTTCACGAGGTTGGTCGTATAGGTATACGAGTAACGCGAGTAGGAGTAGCTGCCGGCGTAACCCAACTGTCCGCCGTCGTAGAAGAGCGATACGGTCGTAGCGAAGTTCTTGGCGTACTGCTTGCGGTAACCGATCGAAGCGACGATGCGGTCGGGAGCGATATAGGTTCCGTAACCGAGTTCGCGTTCGTTGATGCCGTTGACCGAATAACGGTTGGTGTAGTATGCCGAGGATACCTGGTCGCCGATACCGTCGCCGTAGCTCTCGCCGCCCGAGTGGGTGTAGGCGAACATCACGTCGAGACCGAAGGCGAAGCGTTTGTGCAACTGTGCCGAGATCGAGTAGTAATAGGCGTCGTTACCCGCGTTGGTGATGTAGTAAACGTTCTGATAGTTGTTGGCCCAGGTCTTGTCGCTGTACATCGTACCGTAGTAGTGGCGTTTGTCGCCCGGGGCGATCTCGATCCACATGTTTTTGGCATCCTTGGTAGGATCGTTCCAGGGTTTGTAGCCGCGGTTGTCCACGACGGCCGGGTGGAAATCTTTGTTGTAGATGCCTTCGAGCGTAAAGTCGATATTGCCCGGGAGTTTGGCGTCGATCGCCAGCGAGGTCTTCCACGTGGCGGGCATCTTCAGTTTGCGGTCGATGATCGTCGGCGAAGCGGGAACGGATACTTCGGATTTCAACCCGAGGTCCGAGATCATGTCCTTTACGTCGGTATGGAATTTCAACGATTCGGGTACGCCCGAGTTCCAGTATTTCGTGGTTTGGCCTACGCCCGAGTTACCCACGGCCGATACGAGCCATACGAAGGGAATACGTCCCACGAAGTAACCCGTACCGCCGCGCAGGATGAGTTTGCGGTTTCCGGTGATATCCCAGTTGAAACCTACGCGGGGCGAAACCGTCAGACGCGTCTTGGGAAGCTGGTCGGTGGAGTAGTGGGTACCGCCGAAATTGTAGAGCGTGAATCGCTCGTTGTAGTTGCCCGAGAGCGAAGGATAGATCGGTACCTCGAAACGCAGACCCGCCGTGAGTTTGAAGTTGCGGTGCAGATCCAGTTCGTCCTGAAGGTAGAGCGACGCCTGCTGGTAGGTCATCTGTGCGAGGAACTGCGATCCGTCGGGATTGTTGGTGAAGGTCACGCCGAAAGCCGACGGGGTGCGGTCGTTCATGAAGTCGTCGAGCGAGCTGTATACGTAGAATCCGTTGCCGGCCTGCATGTAGCCGTTGGTGGCCTCGTTGCTCTCGAACTGGAGACCGGCCAGCAGGTTGTGGACACCGGCGCGCAGGTTGAATTCGTCCGTCACGACGAACGTCTTCACGCGGCGCAGGTTACCCTCGGTGAAGATTTCCGTACCGAGCGATGCGAATACGTCGCCGTCCTGGAGAATGTCGATCGTCGGGAACCGGTTGCCGTCGTAGGTGCGGGGCTCGTCCTGGTAGGAGTAGGTGAAACGCAGCGCGTTGTTGCCCTTGCCGTTGAAAAGACGCGAGTTCAGCTCGGCGGCTACGGAGGTGAATTTCTGGTCCTGGTAGTACCGCGAATTGTAGAAGTAGAAACCGTACTGCGACGTGCGGCCGCCGGCCGAACCGTGTCCCGGATAGATCGTCGTGTTCTTCAGCGGCGAGGTCGACGACGAAGGCGAGTTGGCGTTCTGGTTGTGGGTGTGCGAGACGCGCAGACTCAGCGTGTTGTTCGAGTTGATGTTCCAGTCCAGACGGGCCATGATCTTATAGTCCGGAGCCTTGATGTCGTAACCGGTGTAGGGGCCGGGATCGTAGCCGTACTTATCCTTGACGAAGTTGACGAGTTTGTCCATGTCGGCGGCCAGCGGACGGTTGTAATCCGTGTTGTTGCCCCACTTCTGCGATTCGTCGGGACGGGCCAGACGCGTGGGACCGCCTACGGTCTCGTCCTGGTATTCGCCGTTGACGAAGAAGAAGAGCTTGTCCTTGACGATCGGACCGCCGAGCGTGATGCCGTAGGTGTATTCCGACGCTTCGGAACGGGGCAGGTCGTAGTCGCCGACGTGGATGCCTTTCAGGTTGTTGTTGGTCAGGTAGGTGTATACCGAACCGCGCAGCTCGTTGTCGCCCGAACGGGTCACGGCGTTGATCGCACCGCCCGTAAAGCCGCTCTGGCGTACGTCGAACGGCGTGACGGATACCGAAATCTGCTCCAGGGCGTCGAGCGAAATGGGCGAACCGCCCGCGGGCAGGTTGCTGCCGATACCGAATGCGTTGTTGAAGGCGGCACCGTCGACCGTGACGTACGACTGGCGGTAGTTGCCGCCGCCGACTGCGAAACCGTTGGAGGTGGTGTTCGACTGCGGCGAGAGACGCATGATGTCGTTCATGCTGCGGCTCACGGTCGGCATGAGTTCCATCGCTTCGCGGCTGACGTTGACGCCCGCACCGGCGCGGCTGCTGTTCATCGAGCTGTTCTTGCCGTCGGCCGAAACCACGACGGCCTCCATGCCGATGGCATCCTCCTCGAGGTAGGCATCGGTGATGTTGTTCTCGGCCAGGGCGAGCTGGATGCCCGTCTTCTCGACCGACTGGTAACCGATCATCTGGAAGACGATGGTGTAGGGACCGCCCGGACGAACGTTGTAGAGGCGGTAGTTACCCTTGGCGTCTGCGGCCGTACCGTACTGCGTACCCGAAGGGGTATGCACGGCGATTACCGCGGCGCCTACGAGCGGCTGACCGTTTTTGTCGGTCACGTTACCGCTGATGCTCGAAGTCGTCACCTGCGCCGAGACGGTGCAGAAAACGAACAGAGCGAGCATGACAGATAGAAATTTCTTCATACGCGTTTGATTTTGGTTTGATGAATGTTTGTGTTTATGTCGTGGTCGTTTCGGTGTAAATAAAGAGCGAGGGATATTCCATTGGCGGAATATCCCTCATGTTGCGATACGACGAGGCCCATGTTCTTTTGCCGATGAACGGATCGCTTTCGATAAAAAATCGTCGTGACAGATCGGTGTATCATAAAGCCTTTTCGTTTGACGCTGCAAAGATAAACAAAATGCCAATGAGCCGCAACAGAATATCGTGTTTTTTCGCGCTTTTCACGAATTTTCGCGGCACGTTCCTTGTGCGCTTCCGGGTATGCTCACCTTTCGGGAAAAATATTGGCGATATTCGCTTTTCGCGCTCATCCTGGGGCTCGGTATCACCATTTTTATCGAGTTGACGCCTTTTTTGGGCGGATTGATGGGGGCTGCGACGATTTACGTGCTGCTGCGGGGACAGATGCGGCGTCTTGCCGAGGAGCGCCGATGGCGGCGGAGTCTGGCCGCGACCGTGCTGCTCGTCGAGGCGGTGCTGCTGTTTTTGATCCCGGTGTCGCTCGTGGGGTGGATGTTCGTCGTCAAGGTGCAAGGACTGGTGGCCGATCCGCATGCGATCGTCGATCCGCTGCGGCATATCGCCGAAACGATCCGCGAACATACCGGCTACGACCTGTGGAAGGAAGACAATCTGTTGACGATCGTGGGGCGCCTGCCCCGCATCGGGCAGATGTTGGTCGGCGGGATCGTCAATTTCGGCGTGAATATCGTCGTGCTGCTGTTCGTGCTCTACTTCATGCTCATAGGCGGCAGCCGCATGGAGCAGTATTGCCGGGATATCATGCCCTTCAGCCGGTCGATTTCGCGCAACGTGATGCGCGAAATACACATGATCGTCCGTTCGAATGCATTGGGAATTCCGCTGTTGGCTCTCGTGCAGGGAGTCGTCGCCTATGTCGGTTATCTGCTGTTCGGCGTCTCCGGAGCGCTGTTCTGGGGCGTGATGACCTGTTTCGCGACGATCATCCCGATCTTCGGAACGGCATTGATCTGGTTGCCCCTGGCCGGATTCATGGCGCTCGACGGCCGTTGGGGCTCGGCTTTGGGGCTGGTGCTCTACGGCACGCTGATCGTGACGCACGTCGATAACGTCGCACGTTTCGTCATGCAGAAGAAACTGGCCGATACCCATCCGTTGATTACCATTTTCGGCGTCTTCATCGGGTTGTCGCTCTTCGGATTCATGGGGGTGATCTTCGGGCCGCTGATGCTGTCCATGTTCGTCTTCTGCGTCGATCTTTTCAAGAAACACTATCTCGACGGCACTTCGCGCGACGAGGTCGTTTCGCGCATGACGCGCATGCGGGTGCATCCGTAAGCCTTCGGCGGGGATTTCAGCGGCCTCCGGGGAAGAATTTTTCCGTAAAATGGTTGAAAATGCGAATTGTTTCGTATTTTTGTTTGCGAAAAAACGAAGTATGACTCTTCAAAATTCGTAATTGACTATGGCGAGAAAACTTAAAATCAGAGACCTCACGTTGCGCGACGGACAGCAGTCCTCGTTCGCGACCCGCATGAACCAGGCGCAGATCGACCGTTGCCTGCCTTATTATAAGGATGCGAACTTCTATGCTATGGAGGTCTGGGGAGGCGCCGTGCCCGACTCGGTGATGCGCTACCTCAATGAAAATCCCTGGACGCGCCTGGAGACCATTCATAAAGCTGTCGGAGACGTATCGAAACTTACGGCCCTGTCGCGCGGCCGCAACCTTTTCGGCTACTCTCCCTATACGGACGAAATCATCGACGGATTCTGCCGCAATGCCATCGAGAGCGGTCTGGGCATCATGCGTATCTTCGATGCGCTGAACGACGTGAACAACGTGAAATCGACCATCAAGTACGTCAAGCAGTACGGCGGTATCGCCGATTGCGCCGTATGCTATACGGTCGATCCCAAATACCCCGAGCCGACTTTCTTCCAGCGTTTGATGGGCAAAAAGAAGCCTCAACCCGTCTTCACGGATGCCTATTTCCTCGACAAGGCCAAGCAGATGGCGGCCCTGGGTGCCGATATGATTACGATCAAGGACATGTCGGGCCTTATTCCGCCGCGCCGCGTGGCTACGCTCGTGAAACTGTTCAAGCAGCATATCTCGATTCCGGTGGATTTCCACACCCACTGTACGCCGGGTTACGGTCTGGCTTCCGTGCTGGCGGCCATCGTCGCAGGTGTCGATATCGTGGATACGAACTGCTGGTATTTCGCAGGCGGTACGGGTGCTCCGGCCATCGAGCTGGTTTATGTATTCTGCAAGAAGTTAGGGATCGACCTGGGTGTCAATATGGAGGCCGTGGCCAAGATCAACGTCGAGCTGCGCGAAATCCGCAAGGAGCTCAACCAGTCGGTGTTCGGCACGGAGAAGCCCGAACCCAAGCCGTTCGACCCGCTCAAGGACAAGCTGCCCAAAGAGGTCGAGGCGCTGTTCGACGCGGCGATCGAAGCTGCGAAGCGCGATGACGAGGCTGCGACGATCGATGCCTGCCGCAAGATCGAGGCTTATTTCGGTTTTCCGGCTCCCAACGAACTGGTGCAGAAGGCCGAAATCCCGGGCGGCATGTACTCCAACATGGTGGCGCAGCTCAAGCAGCTCAAGGCCGAGGAGATTCTTCCCCGCGCCATGGAGTTGATTCCTTCGGTGCGTCTGGCCGCCGGTCTGCCGCCCCTGGTGACGCCGACTTCGCAGATCGTGGGTGCCCAGGCGGTGAACTGCGCCCTGGACGAGAAGGCCGGACGTGCGATGTACACCAACAAGAGCTCGCAGTTCGTCGGTCTGGTGAAAGGCGAGTACGGTAAAACGCCCGTCGAGATCGATCCGGAATTCCGTTTCAAGATTTGCGGCGTCCGCGAGGAGACTCCTTACGACACGTCGAAATACCAGATGCAGCCCAATCCCGAGCTGCCCGAAGCCGGAGGCGTCAAGCTGGCCGCCGACGAAAAGGAGGTGCTGTTGCTGGAGCTTTTCCCGCTGGTGGCCAAGGGCTTCCTGACCAACCTTAAGAAGAAGGCTTACGAGGCTTCGAAACCGGCCGAACCCGAGGTGGCTCCCGCTCCCGCCGCTCCCGTGGCTGCGCGTCCCGTCATTACGGGCAATGCCGTTACGGCACCGCTGCCGGGTCGGATCATCGAGATCAAGGTCGCCGTGGGTGATCAGGTCAAGGCTGATCAGGAGGTGCTGGTACTCGAGGCCATGAAGATGGAGAACTCCATTACGACGGATTACGCCGGAACGGTGAAACAGATTTTGGTGGCTCCCGGCGAGACGGTGCCGACCGATGCTGTATTGATCGAGGTGGAGTAATCGTCTGAAAAGAACTACGTATAAAAGAGCCGTTCGCATCGTGCGAACGGCTCTTTTATAAATGTCGTGCTTCGGGTGTTCGATCATGCTGTTCGTTGCTTTCGGAGCAATACGAGATAGGCGAGCAGCACGACGTTCATCATAAGGGCATAGACGATGCCGGGAATCGCCATTTCTCCGTTGTCGAAGATCAACGGGGAGACCGCTATGGCGATGGCCTGAGCGGCATTCTGCATGCCGATTTCGATCACGATGGTGCGCCGCATGGCGACCGGAAGCCGGAAACACCGCGACAGCAGTACGCCGGCGAGCATCGCTGCGAAGATCAGCGTCCCAGTCGCACTACCGAGCGATACGATATGGCGGACGATCGTGTCGGCATACTGTACGAAAAAGAGCGCTGCGAGCAGCATGAGCGCCGGAAAGGCGCAGCGGCTCAGTATGTCGTGTACTTTGCGGGCTGCCGTCGGGCGCAGGCGGCGGAACAGGGCACCTGCCAGCATCGGCAGAAAGGTCAGAACGATATTTTGTAAAAAGAGTTTTCCGACCGGGAGCCGGATCGCGGTTTCTCCGTATCCTGCGACGAACCGTGTCGCGAACTCCATGATCGGCGGAATGGTGAACAGCGTAAGGATGCTGCTGAGCGCCGTGAGGGTGACCGACAGGGCGACGTCGCCTTTGGCCAGCATGGAGAAGACATTCGACGAACTGCCTCCCGGGCAGCAGGCTACGAGTACGAGCCCGAGAAAATAGACGGGCGGTAGGCCGAAGAGGAGGGCTGCGCCGAAGGCTATGACGGGCAGTACGACCAGTTGCCCGGTCAGACCGACGAAAAGGGCGGCCGGACGGTGCATTACGCCCGAGAAGGCGTTGCGGTCGAGTTCGATGCCGAGCTGGAACATCAGCACGACCAGAATGGGAAGAACGATCAAAACGGTATTCATCGGGTAGGGGATGTGTTTGGGGTGCCCACGGCGTCGCAAAGGATCAGAGTATCAATTCGTCGAGCTTGATTTTCGGAACGATATGCTTGCCTTCGCGGCGGTAGTAAGCGCGCTCCTCGGTCGCATCGATCGGCGTAAGCTCGATCCGGTCGGTTCCTCGGCCGATGGCGAGGATCAATAGCGGTTCGCAGGGCAGCGCGAACTGCTGCCGGATACGCTCGCGGTCGAAAGCGGCGATGCAGATGCCGTTGAGTCCGATTTCGACCGCTTGGAGCAGCATGCTCTGGACCGATATGCCCAGATCGATGTCGACGTAACGATCCTCCGCAACGGTCGAACATACGATGATGAATGCATTGGGCTCGCTGCCGGGTAACGGCAGGTGCAGCTCGGGCAGGGCGCCGCCCAGTCGGATTTCGGCCAATACCTTCGCCGCCTCGTCGGCCAGCACGGGGCGGAAACGCAATACCTGCTGGTTGCGGGCCGAGGGGATTTTCGTATTTACGCCGATGATGCGCCGGAGCTGGTCCGCTCGTACGACGAACGAGGCGTCGTAGCCCCGATGACTGCGGTTGCGCGTCAGCAATCCGTCGAGCGTAACATGCGGTTTGTGCGGCGTTGCGGCGGGCCGGGAGCGGTATTCCTCCATTTTGCGGCCCAAATAGTCGTCTGCCATGAGCGATGAATTATTTTGTGTAAGGTGATTTTGGGAGGCTGTTGCCGGTTACGGCTCTCCCTTTTTGCGACGAAGCCCCGGCGGCAACGTACCTCGGGGCTTCGGTGGGTGTCCGGACGCGGATTACTCTGCGGCGGGCGTTTCGGCCGTCTTCTCCGCCGGACGCTCGATCCCTTCCGCTGTCGCACGCTCCTCCATGCGCTGGATACGGGTGTCGAGATCGGGGTGCGTCGAGAACAGCTGGTTGATCTTGCTGCTTTTCTGCGCTCCGGCCTCCTCCTGCATCTGCTTCAGACGTCGGAACGAAAGGGCCATCGCCCACGGATTCTTGCCTGCCTTTTTCAGAAATTCATAGCCGTAATCGTCCGCGTCGCGTTCCTGTTTCTGGGAGTAGGTGGCGCTGACGAGCGCTTCGCCTAGATCGCCCAGTTGCGAATCGGTCAGTTGGGCCGCTTTGCCGCCCTGAGACGATACGCCGTCCTTGAGGGCCGAGGTGAGCAGTGCCGTGCGGAATCCCTTCTTGGAATCGCGGTGGGCGATATGACCGATTTCGTGACCGATGACGCCCAGCAGTTCGTCGTCGCTCATGATATCCATCAGCGACGAGAAGACGCGGATGCTGCCGTCGGCGCAGGCGAATGCATTGACGTCGATTACGCGGTATACTTTGAAGTTGAGTTTGATGCCGTCGGCGTCGGTCAGCCCGTCGGTCAGTTTGCGCAGACGGATATCGTAAGGATCGTCCGCTTCGCAGACCGGATTGTTCGCATCCATCCAGTCGATGTACTCCTTGACATAGGCGGCCATCTGCTCGTCGGTGAGCGTAACGGCCTGGGCTGCCTTGGCGGCGCCGCTGAGTGCTTTTTTCAGGTTGAACTGTGCCGTTGCAGGCCACGAAACGATCGTACAAAGTAACACGACCGTCCATTTTGCAAAATTCTGCTTCATATAAGTTCGGTTTGTTAAAAACATACAAAAGTAACGCATTTATTTTAGAATGCGATGCATTTCCCTCGGGTTTTTATCGAATTCCGTCGGAGGGGTTGTCGTCCGGAGGCGGACAACTCGTGCTTTCGGGCTCATTTCGGGGGTGTTGGGGGAATGCGATTCTGTCGACGGGCTTTCCGATTCTCGTTTTTTATCGCTACCTTTGCGACTGCATGGAACAATTGGAAGAAATACAGCCTTACGACGTGATTGTCGTGGGGGCGGGAGCTGCCGGAATGATGGCTGCCGGAACGGCGGCGCGCAACGGTATGCGGGTACTCCTGCTGGAGAAGATGGAGAAATCGGGCCGTAAGGTCCGCATTACGGGTAAAGGACGCTGCAACGTGACCAATGCCCGGCCGCCCGAGGAGTTCGCGTCGCAGATACGTACCAATGCGGACTTTTTCGCTCCGGCATTCGCCGAGTTCAACAACCGTTCGACGATCCGTTTCTTCGAACGGCGGGGCGTGCAACTCGATATCGAACGCGGTGAACGCGTATTTCCGCATAGCGGCAAGGCATGGGATATCGCCACGGCGCTGCTGGAGTACTGCGTGGAGAACGGCGTGAAGATACTCTACGACACGCGGGTGAAGGAGATCATGACGTTGGGCGACCGTGTTTTCGGCGTGAAATACATCAACAAACGCGGTTTCGAGCGCAAGGAGGAGTGCCCGCGGGTGATCCTCACGACGGGAGGCGTCTCCTATCCTGCGACCGGATCGACGGGCGACGGTTACGGCTTCGCGGCCGACCTGGGGCACACGATCGAACCGCTGCGGCCGTCGCTGACGCCGCTCGTGACGTCGCATCCGCAGATGAAGTATCTCGAAGGGCTGTTGCTGCGCAATGTCCGGGCCGTGCTGTGGATCGACGGGGAGCCGGTGCGCGAGGAGTTCGGCGAACTGGGGTTCTCGGACCGCGGTATCGAAGGGGCCGTAGCGCTGCGCATGAGCCGCGATGCGGTGGATGCGCTGATCGACGAGCGTCGGGTGAAACTGGTTGTCGATCTCAAACCCGCTTTGGACGAGGCGACGCTGCGCGACCGTATCGCCCGCGAAACGGCCGAAATGGAGCCTACGGAGTTTTTCGGCGAGCTGCTGCGCAAGCTGGTTCCCAAGCCCTTGGTGATGCCCCTGGCCCAAGAGCTGGATATCCATTCGAAGAACTACATCTCGAAGCTCACCGAGGCGCAGATCACGCGTCTGATCCGTACGCTCAAGGGGTTGACTTTCCCCATTACGGATTATGCGCCGTTCGAATATGCCGTGACCACGGCCGGAGGCGTGTCGTGCGCCGAGGTCGATCCCAAGACGATGCAGTCGCTCAAGGTGCGCGATCTCTACTTCGCCGGCGAAATCCTCGACTTGGACGCCAATACGGGCGGCTATAATCTTCAGATCGCTTTCTCGACGGGGCATCTCGCCGGAATGCTCAAAAAATAGGGGCGATGCGGATCGGCGGACATGCTTTCGGACAACGGTGGTCGGGACGTCTGGCCGAGTGGCGGACGCGATTGTCGCGGGCTCGCTATTTCCGGGGCCACGGGGTTCATTCGCCGTTCGTCTATGCGATCGTCCGTGAAGTGTTCATGCGTCGGGAATTGTTGCCGGGCGATCGGACGCTCTATCGTGCGCTCGTGCAGGCCGGAGTGTCGCAGCGGCGGGCCGTACAGTTGCAAAATCTCGCGATTCACTGCGGCTACGGCAGTTTCGGCATGAATCGTGCCGAGGGGGACCTCTGCATTGCCACGCGCGATTTGCCGCGTTCCGAGACGCTCGCGTTGGTACGGGCGGCTGTCGCGGCGCGCCGTACGGTGGTCGTGATGGCGCCTTACGACGGTTGCGAGCGATTGGCGATGTGTAGGCAATTGGTGGCCGAGCACGCTTCGACGACGATCGATAATCGGGCTTACCTGTTGATTTTCAATAACGGACTTCCCAAGCAACACTTCGAACTATGAAAGTATACACCAAAACCGGAGACAAGGGTATGACGTCGCTCGTGGGCGGCGAGCGGGTCTACAAGAGCGACGAACGGGTCGAGGCATACGGTACGGTCGACGAATTGTCGGCCTTCACGGCTTTGCTGACCGACCGGCTGCGCGAGGACGATGCGTGTATGCCCTATATCGACGAGTTGAACCGCATCCTTTCGCGGATGATGACCGTCGAGGCATTGCTCGCGGCGGGGGAGTCGGGGCGAGACAAGTTGCCTCCGCTTCCCGATGATGCGGTCGCATGGCTCGAAGAGCGGATCGATGCGATGCAGGCGGCATTGCCGCCGATCGATAAATTCACGCTTCCGGGAGGGCATGCGGCTGTTTCGCTGTGTCACGTCTGCCGGACGGTGTGCCGACGGGCCGAACGTGCGGCTCTGCGAGCCGATTTGAAATACGAGGTTGCGCCGGAGGTGCTGATGTGGCTGAACCGGTTGTCGGACTATTTTTACCTGCTCGGGCGTACGTTGACGCAATATTACGGAGTGGAAGAGACGCTTTGGATTCCCTGACCGGTACGATAGTCGGTTCGGGGCGTAAATCGGCAACTCGACGGGGCTTTTCGATCGATTCCGACTGGGGGTACTTCTTGAAAAACGCAGTTATCCGATCTTTTTTCGCGTTTTTCTTTGATTTTATCGTTTTTTTTATATTTTTGCAAATCTGTTCAGTGGTTCGTGTGACCTTGGATATGAGTTAAAGGATTGATAAAAAGAAACTTAAAACTATATAGTTATGTACTGGACACTGGAATTGGCTTCGAAGCTCGAAGATGCTCCCTGGCCTGCTTCGAAAGACGAGCTCATCGATTATGCGGTACGCTCGGGCGCGCCGCTCGAAGTGCTCGAAAATTTGCAGGAGATCGAAGACGAAGGCGAGATTTACGAATCGATCGAAGATATTTGGCCCGATTATCCGTCGAAGGACGACTTTTTCTTCAACGAGGAGGAGTATTAACAGCCTTTAGATAGGTTAATCAGCGCGACAGACAATGAAAATTTGTTTGTCGCGCTGGTGTTTTAGGGTCTCAAATGGTGTGGTTTGTTTGTCTAAAAATCCATATCTTTGTTTCTTCTCAGGAATATCACTAAAAGGAGGAAAAAGTATGGGAAGACCGAAAAGATTATATCCGTTGGGCAAATACCGCCTTCGTGTTCCGAAGGATGCAGAAAAAGACAAGGCTTATCCTGTCGAGTTGGAATACACTTGGAACAGGCAGATAATCCGTAAGACAACGAATGTCTTTGTCAAGGTTGCGGCCTGGAACCAGAACGGCAATCAGGGACGGGGCGAGATTCGCGCAAGTCACGGCAATGAAGCCAAACGGCTGAATCAACTTCTGTTGGCTCGTGTTGAACGGATTGACAGTCTGCTTGCGGAATACAACGAGAAGCATCCGAATCAGATAACGGTAGATGTCGTTTCCGGTTTTCTTGCTGACAAGCCTCTTGCCCGACGAGACCAGGGAAAAGATTTCGTGGAGTTCACATTGGAACGCCTCGCTTCCGATTATTCGAGAAACAGAATCGGGAGAAGCCGATACGAGAACGGAAGGAGTTGCATGAATATCTTCCGGACTTTTTTAAGAGCCTCCAAGTTGGCTTCTTGCGGAAACGATTCAGTCTATGTCGGTGATGTGACACCAGAGCTGCTGGACAGTTATATTGCTTGGCGCAGAGAGGTCAAGCAGAATTCCGATGTGACAATCAACCATTCTTTGACACCGATCTTGAAAGCTTGTGCTTATGCCTGTGAAATGAACATTATGGAACCGGTCTTAAATGCCAGAATACAGGACATGCGTATCATTACCAAAGCTTCTTTGTCGGAAGAAGAAAGCGAGTTTGACGGAAAAAGTCTGAACAAAGAACAGATGCTGGCACTTATGAAATACTACAAAACCTGTCCGGAGCCTCGCAGGAAAGAGTTTTTGGAGATGTTCTTCTTTGCCTTTCATGCCTGCGGGCTTCGTGTTGTCGATGTGATGACATTGCAATGGATTCATATCAACTTTGAGCGACGGGAACTTCCGAGGTATGCAAAGAACTGACCGACGAATGGGAGCGACGCGGTGTGAAGAAAGGACAGGAATACGCAACACTGACCGACGTCATCACGCAAGGCTGGTCGGGTATGAAGACACGGCAGTACAAGCAATACAAAGGACTGAAAACGGAGAGCCTGCGCGACAACATGACCAACCTCGAACTGGTGCTCAATATGCTGGCCGAAGCGTCAACGACCGAGATTTCCAAAGAGAAGCAACCTCGCACGATAGCCCAGAACCGCAAGGGGGCAGCCGAAGGCGGTTCGGTTGCGGCTGCAGCCCGCAAGACGCTCGAAACCCGAACCGGCAAAAAGGTGGTTTTGCGACTCAATGCTAAACAAGTTTTAGCAGCCAAGCAAGCCGAGCAAATCGAAGCAACCGAAGACAATAATATTATCACGCCTTGGCTTGTACACACAACGACAACACCACTACAACTACGCTCTCGGCAGAACTGTACAATATCTACAAGGCTATTGCAGCCCTCTCAGCCCCCCTCCGCAGGTCCAGCGCATCGTCGAAAATCGGTTATAAGCAACTCGAATAAACGACTGCATACTCTTGAGAGATGATATGATTCCTATTCGAGACATAGCAAACTCTTCCCGTCGAGCAGCCTTGCACTTTGCAGCTCAAAATATTTTCAGACAGTTACAAGACCGCATGCCTATAAGCAAATCGGTTTTCTCTAAATTTAGTACAAAATCGAATATACGAGAAACTCTGTAATTCTATACGGAAAGAGTTATTTGCCATCAAACATCGTCCTGTTTGCATATATACGACTTCATACCGCCATACTCGATTTTCTCAATGTCGGCAATACAAATAAATGCGGGTTAAGTTTATAAATGGTTAAATGTCACCAGCTGTGAAAATACCCCCCCCCTTATACGACCGATGTTCGGTATTTTTCTCCATGTCTACCTCATTGTCGGTAACATTCTTCTACGCAAAGGTACAGCGGCAGGATGAACGACAAGTACCGCTGCGCTAATAGATGGGCTTAATAATGACAACTTTCCGCAAATCAAAGATTTGGGTATTTCATTATTGCCGGCTTCTATTTCCTTGTCTTCTCATCCTTTTTCGCTGTTCTTCATTGCTCGAAAATTTGTCCCGACAACGAGGTCGAAAATGGCTTCAAGAAAAGGGAAAAGAAAAGTCAAACACAAAATTAAAATTATGAGCAACATTCAGGAATCAAAAGAGTACCAACTCGCAAAAGAGTGGGAGATGGCGGTGAATAGCTACAGTTTCGACCTGAAAAAGTTTGCTGCGGCTATCCCGACAATGCACCTGACACTCCAGCAGAGCCTTTACCGACTGCTAAAAGAATGCATAAAAGTTATGGCAGACGAAAGTCGCAGATATGATGACCGCAACCGTGCATCTCACGAGGAAGCAGTGCGGATTATGGAGTACCTTAATGAATATGGGCAACACATTCCTTTTAAATAAGCAAGTATATGGAAACAATGGATTTAGAATTTGACGGTACAACTTATGCTTGCCGTATAGTGAATTCCAACGACGACGAGGAACTGATAATTGCACCGACTTCTCTGCTGGACGCTTTGCGCCCTCATTCTTTCGAAGAGGGAAACGACGGCTTTGTTAACGAGGAAGCAGTGCGGATTGATGAAAATGTATTTTTTTACACCGATGATGTAGACCTCAAACTACCAGACTGTGAATTGGTGGAGATATTGAAAGAGAGTAATCCTGAATGGTTCGACTAAACATCTATGATTATGGAGAAAAAATATATTATGCAGGTCGTCGGGACAATCTGCGAGCAGTTGATGACGCTGACGCCGATTAACACGATTTTATCGTGGGGCATAGACAAGTTTATCGCAACCGTATACAAGAATATGCCAGCTCTCAAATTCAAGGTAAACGGACGACTATACAAAGGATATGTTATTATCGCTCTTAACGGCTCGGACTATTACGAGGTCTATCTTCAGAACGACACTGGAACAACTTTAATCAGTAACGAGGTGTGTTTCGATGAACTTGGCGACCTTATAGACGAACATATCGAGAGCGGAACGGACAAAGCCGAATATGACCAATTTTGCGAAGAACAACGAAAGTTGTTAATACGGTCTATGTATTAAAAAGTCCCTGTTAGGATAACCTAACAGGGACTCGCCCTTCGAAGAAATACTTTTGTAATAATCGAATTATTCCTCTTATAGATATAACAGCTCAAGCATGTTATATTAGTATCATGTTGGAGCTTCCACATGATACAGCCCTCAATACATCCAATATAATTATACTTTTTTATGATATTTAACTTGTTCTCGGCATTTGCTTATAATAAATCACATATCTTATTACATATATTCTTCCATGCCTTATCAAAAACTACGATGAGAATCAATATGATGACCATTACTGCTCCCCATAATAACTCCTCTCCGCCAAGACCGTATTCATTCATTTGCTCCCAATATCCAAATCCGAAAAGGTTAAGTAGCAGTAAACCAAGTATTATCCATTTTGCATTAAAGAGGATTGCCCTGGCTATTTTTTGCCTCGATTTTGTATGCGCCATATTCTTTAAATTTTGTTAAACAATTTATTGTTATTTATAGCTTTATCCTTCACAATCACTTGATTACCCGAAATTTACGCATAACATTTTCCCAGATGCTTTGTCAATTCCAGTTATATGAATTCTGAAATGAGCATCGATATCTACTGTAATCTCAATTTCGTGTTTCTTATCATTAACATTATCCCAATGTAATATGCCTATTGCTGGATTATCTAAGAATATAGAATTATTACCTTGCAGTATAAGTAAATCAATTATGCCTCCGCTTCCATAAACTTCAAATATCTTTGATTTCCGGGTAGGAATGGATGTATTAGCGAATACCATAGGAATAACATCACCAATAGGAGTTTGAATGTATATAGTTTGATTAGGAAGTAAAACTTCCAATAGTAGAACATCACGTATTTCTCCTCGGAGTATGTTTTTGTGGATGGCAATTCCGCAATTACATATATTTGTGAGACCGTATAATCTTAGAACTGGTTTGCCAAAAAATCTTTCAAAATCAGCTATGTGAGATGAATTCGGATTATCAGAGATATAAATTATTTGACTAATCCGTTCTATTTTAATGTTGCCATGAATTATATTGCATACAGCCGTTATATCTTCGATATCCGATTCTGCCCAAGTAGTAAATAGGACTTCAAATACACCATCACCAATTTCGATTATGCAAATTTCTAACAATTGCTTATCATCGGTTATAATGCATATTGTACCACAAACGTTCGATTTAGCAAAAAGTGCTAGCGCAACGCTTTGAGGTGCAGATATGCATCGTTTAAACCCTAATAGCGATTTTGTTTGGCAAATCTTATCCAATGTCCAATTATATGGTACTATCAGATAATTATCTATGACCCTCCAAATTGAGATATTCAATTGTCTCAATTTCAATGCAAATTCAATTCGGTCAGGATAGTTTTTTTGAAACTGCAATTCCTCTGGCAGATAATTACCTTCGCCGATAATTATCTTATTTACAATTTGCTCTATGATTGTTTTGTCGTTCATCTATATAAGCGAGATTATTGATGTCTAATGCTCGTCTATGTAATTATCGAATAAGATTTATCTAATTTCATTAGAATGGTCATTAGTATAAGAACATATCAATTGACATATCACCCATGAAACAATCATAAGTCTTCGATTGACATTCCCTGTTATTAATGGGGACGTGGCGTTTCAGCCGTTTCGACCTATGTCCCGATTCACCGCACGAACATGGCCTCTGCTTTCACCAATTCGGCAGAACCTGTTATCGGACTGATACCCTTGTCATAACTTATAGGACGATTCATTGTACCTCGTGTATCGGAAAGGGATATGTTACAAGACCCGCCATTGAAATCAAAAACAAATTGGTTCGTTGATTTAATCTCCTGTCCATTCACCCTTGCTCCGATATACTTATAATTCGTATGAGGTTTATTCTTAGACGAGTATTTTACCCAGGCATCTTGTGTAATTTTTCCATCTTGAGGAGAAAATGGGTGTTGTTCTCCTGGTGCTATCCAACGGCCGATATAATACGTGTAAATTTCATCCATCAACAAAGCTCCAGACACTTCCAGTTCGTAGCTATACGATGTCATCCTGTCCCAATCTCCTTCATTGATCGAAACGGTCGAACCTACGGAAAAGTTTGTAATCGTGATTGAAGGCTTATATGATGGAACTTCCTGTGTTATAAACGACCTGATTTTGCTATAAAAAACTTCATTCGTAAGATTATCTTTGAAATAGGCTCGATAATAATACTTTTTATTTTGTTTCAACCCAGATAGTATAAATTTTTCAGGAAGCGATAATTGAATAGAATTCAACATATTACCGCTTTTAATATTCTTAGACAGAACATAATCCTCTATTATATTGGGATTAATAGTCTCTGAATAACATAATCCATAATCAAAATCAAAACTACCATCATTAGCCATGGCTTCTAAACGTCCATCTAACAAACAAACAGCAAAATTCATATCAGATACCAAAGTATCGCCAGTCAACAAACCGATTATGAATGTCGGCCCCATTTTTGACTGCTTCGATAGTTCTACATCTCTATTTTTTGTATTTTCAAGCATATATTTCAGCCAATCATGAGGACAATTATCTATACTAGGACGCAACAACCAATCTACATAATTATATTCTTCTATTTCATAATCAAGTGTTTCTGAATAATTCATATCAATAGTAGCTCTCTGAAAATCCAACAGATTCAACATGGGTTCTACCACTGGATGTTTATTAGCTATCACTCCTACAGCATTTCTGATACCTTCATCTATGATCCAATTAGCTAATGCAAACAATATATCAGTCGTTGAAATAGCTCTCGTAGCCTTATTTTGTGAAAAATTCAATGTATCACAATACATAAAATCCTCGCAACGGCACCATAATAAAGCAACCGTATCCCCCTTATAGGAAATATTACTTTGAAAATCTTTACATTGCAAAAAGAAGGGGCGGCCTTGCTCATCGGACTCCATAAGAACATCCGTTTTATTAAAGTATCCGATAGATCTTTTTACCGATTTTTCATCTTGTCGTATGCATACGTAATTACTCGAATTCTCTATCACTACCTCATCCCAATAATCAGGAATATTTTTTAAATAAATTAATTTATTGGCGAATTTTATATTATTAGAATCTCCCTCTTGTTCACTGCAAGAACAAAAGAATATCAACAATCCAAATACAATAAAAAATAATTTTCTCATCTTTATTTCTCAGGTAAATTAAGAATATAAAATATCACTATATATCACTCTTTAATACAGCTCTTACACTTCCACCATAGCTTTTCCACATAGAACTGGATGATATTTTAGAACTTGTAAATTCTAAATCATAAGCCATAGAAACTGTTTTGTACTTGGTTGATGTCATGTAATAACCATTCGTTCCACTGTTTCTCAAAGATGTCGTTTTAAATCCGGATGCTGGTAAAAATATATAATTACCATTATCTCCGAATACTTTATAGCCCTTTATTCCATTTTCAACAGTCCAGACCCAGTCGCATTTAGTCCGTAACTCATCCATTTCTTCTTTTGTCGGCATCGTCCAAGAGTTCCCAAGAAAGGCTTGTGCTACATCGTAAGGTGTCTCGCGGATATTGTCTCCAATATCTTCACAAGTGCTACTTGAACCTGAACAATACTTGTACGTGCTCCAATTGTAGATGTCTTTCTCTTCAACTTCTCCCCATGCATAATAACCTCCATAATCTTCAGGGCTTTTTGCACCAACATTGCAAGCCGCCCATTTCACACTCAAGCCTAAATCTGCACACTCTTTCCCGTTTACGTTTTCTGTCATGGAAAAAAGAGGAGTAAAGCCTATTACTTGATAAGTTTCTTCGTTGTCGGTAGTTTCATAAGCGACAGCAAAAACATTCTTGTATTCATTCGAGTATATATCATTATTATTTGATTCTCCTATGTAATCAAATCCATCAAGTGTCATTTGTATATCAGCTTTTTCTTCGCCTTTTTTTGCCATTATTACAGCTGCGCATAATTTGTCGGATGAGAATTGGTAAGCAATAGTGACCGGCATTTTCTTCTTATTGAATTGTAAGATGTTTTCATCCGATGATTCTGTCAACTGGTAGCCATTCATATATTGCAGGATAGATTCCTTGGATGTGCCCCATTCCGTATTGATTTTTTTTAGTGTTTCTGTAATATCTTCTTCTGTCGGAATATAATATTCATCCAAAATATCATCAGAAGAACTACATGCAGAAATGAAAATAATCATAGCCACACTCCATAATATTTTTGTCAGATACCTTTTTACTTGTTTCTTCATAACGCTTATCATTTTGAAAGTTTCTTTACAAGATTATTGATAATTTTCACCCGATAATTTGTTGTTGCTTTGTCCGAACCTGATGGTGCGGAGATGACATATACGATAGTCGATGTTGTGACATTATTATCCGTCGTAACCGTTATAGTTGCCTGTCCTTCTTTTTTCCCATAAATTTTTCCAGTGGATGTAACTGTAGCAACAGATGTATCTGATGACTTCCACTTATACGTGGCTTCAGATTCGGAGGGTGTTAAAATCGGGATGAGAGTATAGTAATATCCAACTGATATTTTCACTTCTCGTGGTAATTGTACGGCCGTTGGGGCTCCAATTACTTTTATTGTAGCCTTTGCTGTCAATCCATTATCTGCCTTTGCAACAATAGTGGTTGTTCCCTCAGAAATACCTTTTACTGCACCCGAAGAAGTCACCGTAGCTATATTTTCATTTTCAGACTTCCAAGTAATAGAGGCTGATGCTCCGTTTGGGGTATAAACAGGTTTCAAAGACTTAGTTTTCCCTACGACAACACTTAATGGATTTGGAGATAAATCCATTGTTTTGGCGTCGATTTTTCTGACACGAACATCGCAGAAACAAGGTGCTGCTGTTATCGGGTCGAGAGTAATTCTTGCATATCCGGTGGCCACAGCCGTTATTTTTCCTTTACTGTCAACAGTAACAACGTCTTCATTACTTGACTTCCATGTCGGTGTCCCGTAATTATCGCTCCGAGTGCACTTTAATGTATGTTTTTCACCAGGACTTAATTCCAAATCTGTTTCGCTAATACTTGCCGTACCTCCAACACACAATATTCTATAAGTTTTTGACCCTTGTCCTGCATGATAATTATGATCATATGAACCAAGATATTCATATACATAATTACAATTCACATAGGCAGCCCCAGAAAAGTAATGAGTAACTTTTACTACAGCACCTGCTTCTGATCGTTCTGTAAGAGTTAGACCTTCATCGCATGACCATGTTGCACTTCTAACGTAACCAGCAGGTGGATCTAAAGAAAGAAATTCATAAGACCCCACCTCTATGTTATATTGCGCCAATAGTTTTATTGGGAATAATAATATGGGCAGGAAAACGAAATGTACAAATAGAGAATAGCATAAAAGCAGTACAAC
>CANPHE010000025.1 GCA_947573795.1 uncultured Alistipes sp.
CTGGTCGATGCCTCGCGGCCTTTGGCCGCGTTTATAAATCCGACCCTCCCCTAAAGCCCCTCCTCGGAGGGGACTTCAGGTACAGATTTCGGTTTCGCAAGTTGCGGCTCATCGAGCCGCGCGGGCCGCAGCCTCCGGCGGCGAAGGCCCGCTTCGGTCCGGGGACAAAAGGCGATCGAAAGCAAAAGTTGCTGCTATTTCCTCATAAGACCCAGCTCTTAGCCGGGCCTTCGCAGGCTGCCCGCCCGCCAACGAACGCGATACCATCCCACTCGGCCTCTTAGCCGCCTGAAAAGCCTATCGAAAGTCGCCTTTCACCTGCCCTCGGTTTCACTCCCCGAAGCGCACGATCGTAATGCCCGAACCGCCGCGGTCCGCGTGTTCGTCCGTAGCCGACACGACATCGGGCACCGTCCGCAGGTAGCGGCGAATCTCCTCCTTGAGCGCCCCGGTGCCCTTTCCGTGAAGAATCGTCACCGAGCCTACGCCCACCATCAACGCGTCGTCGACCAACTGCTGCACGGCATCCAACGCCTCGACGGCCCGCATGCCGCGCACGTCGATATGGTCGCGGAAGTTGAGCTTGCGCGACGAGATATCGGCCGAATAGACCGTCCGGGCCGTCGTCGGTCGCGTCGCCTCGCGGTATTCGTTGTTCGACACCACGGTCAGCAGCGCCTTGTCCACCGTCGTCAATATCTGCCCGAAGGCCACCTGCGCCCGTTTGCCTTTGACCGACTGCACGACGCCGACCATATCCTGCCCGGCCATCCGCACCTTCGAACCCGCCTCCACTTCGCGTACGACGGGTGCCTCGGCCGGCTGTTCGGGCTCGGCCACCCGTTGCGCCTTGCGCTCGGCACGCCGCTGCCGACGTCGCTCGATGCGCTCGATTTCGCGGGCCACCGCAGCGTCGCGCTGCGGATCGTCGGCCTTGTCCACCTGTTCGCGGAACTCGTCCAGCTCGCGGCGCGCCAGTCGCGTCAATTCTTTTTCGGCCTGCGCCTCGCGGATCGTGCGGATCGTCTGCTCGATCTGCCGGTTGGCCTCGGCGACGAGCTGCTGCGCCTCCTGCTTGGCACGGCGCAGAATCTCCTGCCGCTCGGCACGTATCTTTTCGAGCTGCGCGGCATAGGTCTGCTCCAGCTCCTCGACCTTGCGGTCCGTCACCCGGATACGGTCGCGCTTCTGCTCCCAGTAGTGTTTGTCGCGCGCAATCTCGCGCAACTGCTTCTCGATGTTGATATGGTCCGCCCCGGCTTTGTCGCTCGCCGCGCGGATGATCTCCTCCGGAAGCCCGATCTTGCGGGCGATCTCCACGGCGAACGAACTTCCCGGCTTGCCCGTCTCCAACCGGAAAAGCGGCCGGATACGCTGCACGTCGAAAGTCATGGCGCCGTTGGCGATGCCGTCGGTGTTCGAAGCGTAGTATTTGATATTGGCATAGTGGGTCGTGATGACTCCGTAACACCCCCGCTCCAGGAGCCGTTCGAGAATCGCCTCGGCGATCGCCCCGCCGATCGTGGGCTCCGTACCCGATCCGAACTCGTCGATGAGCACCAGCGTACGGTCCGAAGCTCCGGCCAGCATGTGTTTCATGTTGAGCAGGTGCGACGAATAGGTCGACAGGTCGTTGTCGATCGACTGTTCGTCGCCGATGTCGATGAAAATCGAACGGAACACGGGCAGCTCCGAAACCTCCGACGCCGGAACGGGAAATCCGCACTGGAACATATATTGCACGATGCCCGTCGTCTTCAGGCAGACCGATTTACCGCCCGCATTGGGTCCCGAAATCACGAGGATATGTTTGCGACGGTCGAGTTGCAGGTCCAGCGGCACGATTTCGCGCCCCTGCGCCCGCAAGGTCTGTTGCAGCAACGGATGGCGCGCGTTCTTCAGCACCAGCCGATCATCCGTCGAGAGAATCGGCCTTACGCAGCCGTTCTCCGAGGCCCAACGTCCCTTGGCGCGCAGCAGGTCGATGCGGGCCAGATAGTCGCCCGACGCGGCGATCAGCTCCGCATCGGGGCGAATTTCGTCGGTGAATTCGGAAAGGATCCGCACGATCTCGCGCCGCTCGGCATACTCCAGTTCGCGCAGTTCGTTGTTGAGCTCCACGACCTCCACCGGCTCGATGTAGAAGGTCTTTCCCGTAGCCGATTCGTCGTGGATGAAACCGTTGAGCTTGCGTTTGTTCGAGGCCGAAACCGGAATCACGGCCCGGCCGTCGCGGATCGATATCTGCGCGTCGGTCTCGACGATGCCGGCCCCTTTGGCCGCCGATAGAACCGCCTGCAAACGCTTGGCCGCCTGGCCTTCGCGTTCGCGGATCGCCCGGCGCAAGCGCTGCAATTCGGGCGATGCGCTGTCCTTCACATTGCCGAACGTATCGACCAGCGCGTCGATCCGCTGCACGATCCCGGGGAAGGACTCCACGCCGCGCGTGAGGTCGAACAGCGTCGGATAATGCGTCTCGCGATTGCGGATGAATGCGATTACACCGCCGAGCAGCGCCAGGGCCTTGCGCAGCACGACGACCTCCTCGACGTCGAGGAAGGTCCCTTCGATGCGCAGCTTGGCGACGATCCGATCCGTATCGGGATACTCTCCGCCCGGGAATTCGCGTTCCATATCGAGCAGCTGCCGCATCTCGTCGGCCAGCGCCAGGCGGCGTTCGATCTGCTGCGGTACGGTGGAGAAGGTCTCCCCGGCCAGCAGCTCGCGGGCCGCCCGCATCGTACAACGCTCCGCGACCTGGCCGCGAAGCCGGTCGAAGCCGATCTTTTGCTCGAAAGAAGCTGGATAAATCATGGAATAACCGAAATATTACCTGTCGGTCCGCACCCGTCCGCCACGTCGGCCCGCAGCCGATCCGTCCGGCTCCCGGGAACACCGGACCCCAAACTGTTCCGCAGCGAAACCCGCCCCTTACGGACCGGGGTTCCTGCCAATGCTACCGATTTTTGCCGGAGAGCGAATCCTGCCGCGCCTTTTCGGCGGCGCGTGCCGCCTTGCGATCGGCCTTCGCCTTGGCCTTCTCCGGATCGCGCCCGAAAAGCGAGAAGTGGACGTAGCGGCCCGGATACTGCTTCACGTCGGAGAGCAGCGCCGCCAGATTGCCGCTCGCCACGGTGAGCGAATCGTACAGCGCCGGATCGTCCAGCAGCTTGCCCACCGTGCCTTCGCCCGCCTTCAGACGCTCCATCAGGACATTGAGTCCGTCGACGGTCCGGGCGATCTTCGCAGCGACCTCCTCTTCGGAGAGCTGCTGTGCCATACCGTTCAGGCTCAGGATAATGCTATCCACCCGACCGGCATTCTCGCCCAGCATTTCGGAGAACTTCGCGAAGCTGTCCATCGCCCGACGCAGGTTGTGCTTCTCGGCAGACAGCACCTCGGCCATATCGCCCGAGAGGGTATTGAGATGCCCGAGCGTCCCGGCGATGTTGTCGCCGTTGCGTTCCAGCATGGCGTTCAGGTTGTCGAGCGTACGCGACACGTCGCCCGTCACCTGCGAAATTTTCTGCTTGAAGAAATCGAGTTCCGATCCGGCGACGTCCATCAGGTCGCGGTCGCGCCCCGAACGCAGCGTATCGCCCTTCGAAAGATAGGTGGACGAAGCACCGTAGGTGATCTCCACGGCCTTGTTGCCCATCAGGCTGCTGCTGACGATCTTGGCCTCGGAATCGGACGGAATGCGGAATTCGCGTTTGATCGTCAGCTGCAAAACCACCTGGTCGCTGCGCTGCGGATCGAACTGAATACCCGTCACCGTACCGATCTTCACCCCCCGCATCATGACGGGCGAAGCCGACTGCACGCCGTTGATCTGGTCGTAGGCCGCATAATATTCGACGTTGCGGCTGAAGATATCGAATCCCTTCAGAAACCGAATTCCGGCCCACGCCGCACCGATCATCGCCACGGCGAAAATACCGATCTTAACTTCTCTTTTCATATCCGTTCTCGCTTCATTCATAATTCATACCGCAGTGCGATTCGGCGGTTTCCGAACCCGGATTCTCGGAAACCCGAAATTGCCGCGACCGCCGTTTAGGGTTCTACCGCGTCACGATCCGCCCGTCGCGGCACCGCACCACGAAAGCGTCGGGAAAGACCCGGCGCACCTCGCGCAAACGCTGCTGCGCCCGGGCTGCCGAGGAACACTCCTCCACACAATATTTATAAGGCAGCGCACCGCTGCCCGCGTACTGTTTCACCTTGCCGCGATAGCTGCGGAACTGCGACGAGTCGAGCGGCAGCGCCTTCGGTGCGGCGAGTATCTGTACGGCATACCGCACCTCCCCCGCCGATTCGACGGAACCGGTTCGGACGCCCGCCGCCGATTCGGACGATTCCGAAGATTTCGGAGTCTCCGACTGCCGTTCCTCTCGCTTCGAGTCTTCGGCTTTCGGCATTTTGAACAGACCGTCATTCCGCGTCGCAGGCTTCGCATCCGTCCCCACCGCCAGTGCCGCACCGGCTCCGGCAGTCTCGTCCGTCGACGGGCTTTCCGCCGAAACCGACGGCTCGGCACCGCCCGACGACATCGGTCCGCCCGAGACGCCTTCGTCTCCACGGCGCATCGCCAGGAGATAATCCGAATAGTCGCGCACGGCATCGAACAGCGACCGGGCGATCTCCGCCTGTCCTTTTTCCGACTTCATATAGGCCAACTCCTGCGCATTGGACATGAACCCGATCTCGGTCAGCACGCCCGGCATGTCCGTCGCGTAAAGCACCCGCAACAACTGGGGCTTGATCCCCCGCACGTGACGCCCCGCCTTGCGGTAGTTGCGTTCGATGCAGCGGGCGATCGCCATGCTGTATTCGCCGTAGGTGAATTGCAAATTCTGAATATAGGCCCGCACGATGGCCGCCGTACGTTCGTCGGACATGTCGATCAAATCCTCGCGGTTGCTCTCGAACAGAGCGTTTTCGTTGTAACGCTGCTCCTTGGGCGTCTCGCCCATCACGAGCGTCTCCACGCCGCGCGCCGCCGTCGAAGGAGCCGCATTGGCGTGGATCGAAATGAAGAGGTCGCCGCCCGCCTCGTTGGCGATCGTCGCCCGAGCCTGGAGATCGTCGGCCAGCGTCTCACCGAGCATCTTATCGGTCCGACGCGTGTAGACCACCTTTACGCCCGGCATCTCGCGCTCGATGAGCCGTCCCAGACGCAACGCCACGTTCAGCACGATATCCTTCTCGTAAACACCGCCGTAGTGCGCCCCCGGCAGCTTGCCCCCGTGACCGGGATCGATCACCACCACCCGCACGCCGTAGGTAATATCCGCGGCCGCCGCAACGTTCGTAAGAACGATCGCGGCCACGAAGGCCAATGCGAGCGAAAGACGTGTGCACATAATATTCCCCCGGGCGGAGCGGTTTTCTGTGATTTTTTACCTATCTTTGTCCGGTTAAACCCTTACCGGAACACGGCCCCCAAGGGGCCCCGGGCGGTTTTGCCGACTTGTCGGCAAAGGTACGAAAAATTATCGGAATGTTGGATCGATTCAGGCTAAAATATCTCCTTCCGGCGACGGCGCTGCTGCTCTTCGCCCAGGGTGTGCTGGGTACGGCAGCGCCGCGCGGCGCCCGCTGGGCCGCAGCCGAGGAGCCATTCCGCATCCAACAGCCCGATACCGCGGCCGAACGGCAGGCTCCCGCGGCCGATTCCGCCGGCGTCGCCCCAACCGAACCGCAACCAGTCTCCGCCGCTGAAATCCGCCGCCAACGCCGGGCGCAGCAACGCGCCGCCCGCGAGGATGCGCGCCGCCGCGAAGCGTTCGACACTTTGCCCGCCGAGACCCGCGATTCGCTTTTCGCCGAACACATCGATTCCCTCGTGGCACAGCACCCTGCGGGCGATTCGCTCCGCACCGACTCACTCGGCCGCGACACCGTACGTCAGCCCAAGCCCGCCCAGCCGTTCCTCGACGACCCGATCGAAGGCAAGAGCACCGACTCGCTGGTCTACGACGTACGGCGCAAGTTGGTCCACGTCTACAACCAGGGCGACGTCACCTACCAGACGAGCAATCTCAAGGCCGACTACATGCGCATCGACATGGCCGACAAGATGGTCTACGCCTATGGAAAAGCCGACTCGGTGGACGGCAAACCGACGGTCACCAAACCCGAATTCACCGAAGGTTCGGCCTCCTACCAGATGGATACGATCTCCTACAACCTCTCCTCGAAGAAAGCCAAGATCAAGGGCGTCGCCACGCAGCAGGGCGACGGCTGGCTGGTGGGAGGCAGCGTGAAGAAGATGCCCGACAATACGGTGAACATCCAGCACGGCAAATACACCACCTGCGACGAGACCGACCATCCCCACTTCTACCTGGCCATGACCAAAGCCAAGGTCATTCCCGGCAAGAAGGTCGTCACGGGTCCGGCCTACCTGGTCATGGAGGACGTGCCGATCTACTTCCTGGGCATTCCCGAAGGATTCTTCCCGATCAACATGGGTCCCAAGTCGGGTCTGCTGATGCCGACCTACGGCGAGGAATACACCAAGGGCTTCTTCCTGCGCGACATGGGTTACTACTTCACCCTGGGCGAATACGCCGATCTGGCTCTGCGCGGAGGCTTCTATACGCTCGGTTCGTGGGAGGCCTCGGCCGCTTCGCGCTACATCAAGCGCTACAAGTACAGCGGCAGTTTCAACATGCAGTACTCCAACATCAAGACAGGAGAGAAAGGCGAGCCCGACTACATCAAGCAGAGCAACTTCCGCCTGCAATGGACCCACTCCCAGGACCCCAAGGCCAACCCCGGTTCGACCTTCTCCGCCTCGGTGAACTTCGCCACGAGCGGTTACAGCAAGTATTCGGCGACGACGCTCAACGACATGTTGGCCACGCAGACCAACTCGTCGATCTCCTACTCGAAGAACTGGGCGGGCACCCCCTTCTCGCTCTCGGCCAACATGTCCATATCGCAGAACTCCTCCAACAAGTCGATCGCCATCACGCTGCCGACGGTCGTTTTCAACGTCGCGCGTTTCTACCCTTTCAAGCGCAAGGAGAAGACCGGCAAAGACCGCTGGTACGAGAAAATTTCGATGCAATATACGGGTAAAATGACCAACTCGGTGACGACCACCGAGTCCGAGGTCTTCAAGAAATCGACGCTCGAAAACATGAAGAACGGCATCGAACATACGATCCCCGTCTCGGCGTCATTCAACCTGTTCAACTACATCAACCTCTCGCCGTCGGTCAACTACTCCGAGAAATGGTACTTCAAGAAGGTCGAATACGAGTGGAACCCGATGACCAACCGCATCGACACGATGGCCAACCAATACGGATTCTACCGCCTCTACAATTACAGTGTGAGCGCCTCGGCCTCGACCACCGTCTACGGCATGTACGACTTCACCAAGAAGCGCCGCGACCGCAAGATCCAGGCGATCCGCCACGTACTGACCCCCTCGATAGGCTTCTCCTACGCACCCGACTTCAGCGACATGAAGTACGGTTACTACCGCACGCTCCAGACCGACTCGCTGGGCAACACCCGCACCTATTCGCCCTACGCCGTCAACGCTTACGGCGTTCCGTCGTCGGGCCGCTCCATGTCGATGAACTTCTCGCTGTCGCAGAACCTCGAAATGAAGGTACTCTCCAAGCGCGACACCTCGGGCATGCGCAAGATCAAGCTCATCGACGAACTGCGCATCAGCGGCTCCTACAACTTCCTGGCCGACTCGATGGGGCTCTCGACCATTCCGGTGTCGTTCCGCACGACGCTGTTCAACAACTTCGGCATCAACCTCTCGCTGACGCTCGACCCCTACCGCGTCACTCCCGAGGGCAAGCGCTACGACAAACTCTTTTTCCCGGGCCGTGTCGTCTCGACGGGCTGGTCGTTCGGCTATACGTTCAAGTCGCGCGAGGACCGTTCGCAACGCGCCATGAACGACATCACGTCGATCCCGCCCGAGTACATGAACCCCTTCTACGACCCCTACGGCGCCATGGACCCCGTTTTGCGACGGCAATACATGGCACAGGCCTATTACGACTTCTCGCTGCCGTGGAACTTCGGATTCAACTATTCGGTCAACTACTCGATTTCGCTGGGCAACTACCCGCCCAAGGGATATCGGAAGAACATCACCCAAACCCTCGGTTTCAACGGTTCGATCAACCTCACCCCCAAAACGGGTATCACCTTCCAGGGCGGTTACGACATCAAGCAGCGTAAGCTGACCACCTCCTCGGTGGCCATTTCGCGCGACCTCCACTGCTGGCAAATGTCCTTCTCGTGGATACCTTTCGGATTCCACCGCTCGTGGAGCTTCAACATCGGTGTCAAGGCCGCTTCGCTCTCCGACCTCAAGTACGACAAATCCGAGTCGCAGTTCGACAACATGTATTAGAAAAAGGTGCATCCCCGGCCGTTTTCCGCCGTCACGGGTTCCGTTTTTCATCGTTTTCGTCGCAAATCCCCGCAAACTCCGAATTTCGGGACCAAAATTTTGGCGATAAGTTTGCACGTTCCTGCGGTTTTTAATATTTTTGTAGGTATTAATCATCCATTGCCTTAAACCTAAATATCAATAACAATGATTACGCACAAACCGCACTTCCAGGGGGGGGGAAATCCTTACATCGCCCCTGAACTCGAAATCGTGACCGTCGAGGTCGAAAAGGGGTTCGCAACCAGTCCGAATCCGCTTGATTACAGCGAAGAAGGTTCTGCCGGTAAGGACATTACCGATTACATGTACGACGAAGAATATTAAACCCACGGCCATGAAAACAATTTTCCGCTCCGTTTGGGCCCTCGTCGTTGCTGCGTCGGCCTTCGTCGCCTGCTCGGACGACGATCTGCGAACTACCTCCGAGCCCCGTTATGTCGAAATGACCGTCGTTACCTCCTCCGAGGTCGACTCCTCCGCTCCGCAATCGCGTACGGGCTTCGACCCCGCCACCGGAGCGGTTTACTGGAACCAGTCCGGCGAATTCCTCAAGGTTTTCGAAACGGCCAATGCCAAAACGACCGCCAAAGATTCCGCCGAGGGCATTGTAACCGAAAACGGAGCCAAAGCGACTTTCGGAGTCTCTTTCCCGGAAAATACCGCCGCCACGGCATTTACCTATAACGCGATTTACCCGGCTTCGGCCTGGGTCAGCGGCAACGATAATACGGATGTCGCCAAACTCAAGGTTATCACCCCGGATACCCAGTCTCCCGCCGAGACGAGTTTCGATCCCGCAGCCGATCTGTTGATCGCCCTGCCCGTAACCAGCGGTATTCAGCCTTCGGAACTCGACATGCGATTCAAGCGCATGGTCGCCGTCGGCAAAATGACGATCAAAGCGCTCGCCTCGTCCGACCCCATCACCTCGATCGTCTTCACGGCTCCCGGCAAAAAGGTCACCGGACGCAGCTACCTCAATCTGAGCGAGGGTACCGCTGAATACGGCTACCAAGGCCAATCCAACGACAATCTGACATTGACGTTCGCCTCCGATCGCAACTTCACGACGGACAACCGGACCTATTTCACCTGCTTCCCGTTCGAACTGACTGCCGGTGACAAATTCTCGGTAACGATCAAGGCCGGCAACAAAACCTTCACCAAGGAGGTTGCCCTCGGCGAAGGCCGTTCGCTCGCTTTCGTAGCCGGTGCAAGTACGACCTTCACGGTCAACATGTCCGGCATCGAGGGTGTGGAAACCAAGACATTGGATGGCGACTACGTGATCGTTGCAAAACAAAACGACGTATATTATGCCATGAGTTCCGAAGCCGAAAAAGCGCGTTTGGCCGCCAAAACGATCGAATACGACGGCGTATCGGAAAAATTCGCTACGACCGACGCCACGATCATCTGGAAGATCGCAAAAGACGGGGATAACTATACGATCACGAATGCAGAAAAATACCTGTCGTGGCAAGGAGGTAGCACCAACGGAGCAACCACGAGCGATTCGAGCTACGCATTATCCATCACGCCCAATGATGACGGGACCTATAAAATCGGTTCCGTAGACAACACGCAACGCATACTTGCTAAGAATAATGATTCTACTCTTGGATTTGCATTCTACACAGGCTCTCAAACAAAGGATTTGCTCCTTATCAAAGTCGGCGAAGACACCCGTACGCCGCTTGCCAAGCCGCTGAATCTGATGGCCGATGCGACCGGGAATATCGTCGAGGTCGTTTGGGATGCCGTAGAGGGAGCCGAGAATTACACGGTTACCTGCGGCGATCTGTCGCAAACCGTGACAAGTACCGATGCCGAGTTCACGATGCAGTACGGTCAGACCTATACGGTAAGCGTCGTAGCCAACCCGACCGACACGAAGAATTACAAATCGTCGGAGGCCGCCACCGTCGAAGTCACCACCGGTAAAAATCCCAATCCGACGATTGCATCCATCAAAGATATGATCGCCTGGGCCGAGGGTCAAAACGAAGCATTGAAAACCACTTCCAACACCTCCGTCAGCGTCGCCAACTATGCCGACGGCTATGTGGAAGGATACGTCGCAGCCGCAGGTGCCAATCTGAACAAGATGCTTGCGGTCGTAGATAATACCGGAGAACCCGGAACGGGTATCATCGTCTACGGCGATGCCAACTACACCGAAACGAACTATCCCGTCGGCTCGAAGGTGAAAATCGATCTGAGCAAAGCCACGATCAAGAACTACAATCAGTTGTACGAATTGATGGATGCTACCGTCTCGGTCGTAGCGAACGAGACCGCCCAGATCGTCGTTCCGGAAATCACCCTCGAAACATTCAACTCGAATGCCTATATGGGCATGTACGTCAAGATCAAAGATGTAGCGACTCAGGAATCCGGAGTATGGAATTCCGGAAGCTCTACGGTAAACAAGATTCTGAAAGATGCAGCCGGAAACACGCTCACCGTACGTATCCAGGGTACCGCAACTTTCAAAGGCGACGCCTATGTTGCTAAAACGGGAGATATCCTGGGCGTAGCACAGAAATACAACACGACCGTACAGCTTTTCCCGAACTCATCGAGCGACGTAGCGGCATTCGCCGACACGGCACCGCGTTTCGTAAGTTTCGATACATCCGTTTCATTCAAATTCGAGGGCGAAACCAAGACCGTCAACTTCACGACCGCGAATCTCGGGAACAACCAAGTCTTCGCCAAGATCGAAGGCGAAGGCGCCGGGCAATTCACGGCCGGTACAATCGGTGACGGTTCGGTAGAAATTACAGCTGCCGAAAACACCGAGACCGTTGCCAAGAGTGCTACCCTGACGCTCTACATCGCCGCCACGGAAAACGACGAACCCCTCGCCTCGGCCGAAGTAACCCTTTCGCAGGCTAAGAAGTCGGAAGGCGGCGAAACAGAAACTGAAATTACCATCACAAAAAACACAGGATTACAAGCATCTACAACAGCAACTGCTATGGATGGAAATATATCCTATGTTAATTCTGCCGGAAATGATTATTCAGATCCAATGCGTATATATGCAAACAATACATTTACGATAACAGCATCTTCGGGCAATATAACTACGGTGATTTTCAGTTGCAACAGCTCGACTTATGCAACGAATGCCTCTACAGCGACTGTAACAGTCGATCAAGGGGCAACAGTCAAGGCAAGTGTTACTGATAAAGTCACAACATATACTATTACAGGAAACACAAGCAAAATTGCAATAAAGCCAACCAAGCAAGTTCGCGTTGATGCAATAACTGTTAAATATATCAATTGAACTCCGGGAGGGGGTGGTGAGGTAACCCCTCCCACCCCGGACCCTACCCCGGGATTCGACATAGCGCCTTATATTACGGCTCTGACGGAGAATTCCGCGACGGTCGGTTGCACGGGCACCGACTGGAACTATGCCACGGGCGGCATCGTATTCCATTATGCAGCCGCGGACGGCAGCCACTCGGGAAGCGTTCGGGCGACGCAGACGAATCTCTACGCGCAGGCGACGCTGACCGATTTGCATCCCGCCACGACCTATACGGTTTACGCCGCAGCGACATGCAGCGACGGCCGCGAGGTTCGTTCGCCCGAAACGCAGTTCACGACTTCGGCGGCGAAGACGAGCCACAGCGGTTGGTTGGAACTCCCGGCCAAGCAGGCATCCGCCACAGCCGCCGAGTACGTATTGCAGGCCGGAGAGCGCAACTACACGATGTTCTACGATCCGAGCTATTACGCCGCCCTGTGGGTCGCCTACCCGCTGGCGCAAGGGCATACGGGATCGTTGAGCCGCCCCTCCGGCTGGAGCCGCAACGAAGCGATCGCCACGAAGGACCAAATCAATCTTTGGGACGGTGGTTACGGCGTGAAGGTTTCGGGTACGGAATATGCCCGCGGCCACCAGATACCCAACGGCGACCGCAACGGCAATGCGACGATGCAGCGGCAGACGTTCCTGGCCACGAACTCGACACCGCAAATTCAGGATAAGTTCAACGGCGGAATTTGGGCGCAACTCGAGGAGGCCGTACGCGCCGCCGTCCCGTCGAAAGATACGCTCTATATCGCCACCGGACCGGTTTACCGCACGGTCGGCGGTTCGGAGACGATCCGGACGATCTCGCCGCAGCACGACTCCGGCAAACGCTGCCCCGTGCCGAACTACTACTACAAAGTGGTGTTGAAGGTGAAGCGCAACAGCGCACAGCAGGTCACCGATGCAATGGCCGTCGGATTTTGGTTCGAGCACGAACAGTATTCGGACTCCTACGACCGATACGCCGTTTCGGTGGACGAGATCGAGCGCAAAACCGGGTTCGACTTCTTCGCCAACTTGCCCGACGACCTCGAAGCCGAGGCCGAAGCGAACGGCAGTTGGACGACATTCCGGAATTTCTGATCCTCGCAGGTCGGAATATCCACGGCGGGGTCACGCAAAAGTCCCCGCCGAGGAGGGGGGGGGTAGCGGTGGGTCAGACCCGTTGGCCGCGAGCGCACGACTGTCCTAAACGAATCGGCAGGGCAAGCAGCCGACAACGTGTAAATATGATTGCCAAATATCTTACCCCGGAAGTTCTTGAACAGGACTTCCGGGATTTTTTTGCTTCGGACAACCGTGTCGAGGGAGGCTACATCGCCCACCGGCGCCATTCCGTTTCCATCCGCAGCTCCCCCCATCGGCCGCGCGGGTTCGGTCGCCGGCACGTCATCCGGTCTCCCAAGTCAAGCTACAAAAAAATCCCCGAAGGCCTTGATCGACCTCCGGGGCTGTAACTAAAAACGGCTGACCTCCTATTTCACCCGCTCGTAAACGTAGAGTTCGTGCAATTCGCGGTCGTATCCCGGATAGAACCCGCGCACCATGCCCAACACGATCCGCGATCCGCGGTTGGAAAGTACCAACAATTCGTCCGTCGCGGGATCGATCGCAAGGCCCTCGATTTCGCCCGCACGCCGGAAATCCGTCATCATCCGCCACGGCAGCACCGCAGCATAACTCTTTCCGTCGCGCAGGTCGGCGATATGGAGATTATCCGGTTCGTCGAGATCGGCATCCCCGTCGTCGGCCGAGATCAACATCCGGCCATCCACCATGAAGATACCCTGCTGCCACTGGGGCACGGGACGCAGGTGAACCTTACGCACGTATTTCCCCGTAGCTAAATCATACCCGTAGACATAGCGCCCGTCGACCCAGTCGGCCATCCAGACCATTCCGCCGTCGCGATCGACCGCCAGGCCGCACACCTCGACCTGCCCCGAGGCGGGCTCCCAGGCGATCGAACGTTTCCACAACAGCGTCTCGGCATCGTAGACCGCCACCTGAATATGCTCGCCGCGACCGTCCTCGAAGGTTTCGATGCCGGCATAAATCTCGCCGTTCCACACGTCGATATCGCCGATATGGTTCGCCGCGAGGGGCAGCCCCTCGAACGGACGATCGTTGCAGGCGACCAACCGGCCCTGCTTGTCGTATTTGTAGAGCACCGTGCTACCCGAGACGTAATAATACGCCGAGTCGGCCGCGATACCCTGTCGTCCCTCGACGGGAATCACCCGCCGCAAACGGTACTCCTCGCCGAGCGTCTGCGCCCGCGACCCTGCCGCCGCAACGAGCAGGAGCAAAATGATTGACAATCGTTTCATAGTGTCGTAACCTTCAAAAAAAAGGCCGAAACCGGGTGGGATCGGTTCCGGCCGTAATGGATTTCGGAAGCGGTTTTATTTCCGCTTGGCGCGCTGCTGGGCCTCCTGCTGACGCATCAGCTCCTCGTAGCGCTGCTGGAACTTCGATTTCTTGCCGTTGGACTTCTTCGCCGCATTGGCCGCCATGATCGCCTGAATCTTCGAATCGTCGACCATCCGGCGGATCACCAACGTCTGCCCGATCGTCAAGAGGTTCGAGAGCAGGTAGTAGTAACACAGGCCGCTCGAATAGTCGTTGAACCAGAACAACAGCATGATCGGCATCATGTAGACCATCATGAACTTCATACCCGCCATCTGGGGCTGCGACGAGGCCGTCTGCTGGTAGTTATAATAAGAGTAGGCGAAGGTCGAAAGAGCCATCAACAGGGCGAACAGCGAGACGTGATCGCCGTAGAAGGGGATCGAGAAGGGCAAATTCAGCACGCTGTCGTACGACGAAAGATCGTCGGCCCACAGGAAATGCTGGTCGCGCAGCTCGATCGACGCCGGGAAGAAGCGGAACATGGCGATCAGAATCGGCATCTGGATCAACATCGGGATGCAGCCGCCCATGGGATTGATACCCGCCTTCTTGTAAAGCTCCATAGTCGCCTGCTGACGCTTCATGGCATCCTCCTGCTTGGGGTATTTCTTCGTCAGCTCGTCCACCTGCGGTTTTATCAGACGCATCTTCGCCATCGAAACATAGCTCTTATAGGTCATCGGCGAAATAACCAAACGGATCAATACGGCCAGGATCAGGATGATGATGCCGAAGCTGCCGATGAAGTTGCGCAGGAAATCGAAGACCGGAATCACGCACCAGCGGTTGATCCACCCGAAGATACCCCACCCCAGCGGGATGAGGCGCTCCAAAGCGATCTCCTCCTCTTCTTCGCCGAGGGTCACCTTGCGCAGGATCGAGTATTTGTTGGGACCGAAATAGAAGGCGAAATCATACCCTTCCGTCTGCGGCGTATAGGGCACGGTCATCCGCGCCGTAAAGTCCTTGATATATCCCGACCCGGGCTGCGCCGTGGTGAATCCCATCGAAGCGTAGCTCACGTTCTGCGGGGCGATGAAGACCGACGAGAAGAACTGCTGCTTGAATGCCACCCAGTTGACCGCCGAAGTAACCTCCTTCGTGCGGCTATCCTCGCTCATGCCCAACTCCTCGATCGCCCGTTCGCCCGGGAAGCGATACGCCACGGTGGTGTACATATTCTCGTTCTTGAATCCCTTCTCGTTCTGGTAGGAGGTGTTCGACCAGTCGATACCGACACTCGTCTGGTTGGCCATCACGGCAGCCATGCCGACCATCCGCACGTCGAAATCCACGAGATAGTCGCGTCCCGGAGCCGCCGTGTCGTAAATCCGGTAAAGATACTCCAACGCAGCGGTTTCCGTCACGGGGAGCGTCATTCGCACCGTGCGCACCCCGTCGGCGGTCTCCACGGGCGACGCTGCGAAGGTATACTCTGCGGTATTGATCTCGACGATGTTCAACCCGTTCTTCACGAAGAACGTGAGGGCGAAATTCGCCGTCTCGGGGTCCATCAGCGCCACAGGCTCTACGCGTTCGCCGCGCGAAGCATAACGCGTATAGTCTTTCAGCACGACGTTGCGAATCTGTCCGCCGCGCGTCGAGAAGGTGATGCGCATCACCTCGTTCTCCACGTCGAACTCCTCGCTCGCGGCATCGCGCGCCGCGGCCAGCGTCTCTCCGAACATCGACACGCGGCGTTCGCGTGCCGCCTCGGCGGCGCTCAGGGCTACGGAATCGCCGTTCTCGACACGCTGCTGCGCGGCCTCGGCCTCCTGAAGCTCGACTTGTTCGGCCATCTTGACCGAATCCTGGTAGGCCTGCCAAACGGCCATTTTCTCCTGATATTCCTTCTGTTCCCGGGTATTGAGGTAGGCGAATCCCACAAAGAGAAGCGCCACGACGACAATACCCCCAATCGATTTCTTGTCCATAATCACACGGGTTCCCACGTTCGGAACCCCGAAATTTCCGTTAAATGATCCTTATCTCCGCACCGCGACCGGCCCACGGGCGCCCCCGTTCCGACACGGTGCCGGTATTACTTCGCCGCTGCGTACTTCAACGCCGCAGCGACGAATGCCACGAAAAGCGGCGAGGGGTTCTCGACCGTGCTCTGGTATTCGGGATGGTACTGCGTACCGACGAACCAGGGATGCTCGGCGATCTCGACGACCTCCACCAAATTCGTATCGGGATTGACGCCCACGGCCTTCATGCCTGCGGCCTCGAACTGCGCGAGGTAGTCGTTGTTGAATTCGTAACGATGGCGGTGACGCTCCGAAATATTGAGTTTGCCGTATGCCTCGGCCACGCGCGAACCCTTCTTCAGGGTACAGGGATAGGCCCCCAGACGCATCGTACCGCCCTTGGCCGTGATACCCTTCTGTTCCTCCATCAGATCGATGACCGGATGGGCCGTAACCTCCATCTCGCTCGAATTGGCATCCGCGAGTCCCAGGACGTGGCGCGCGAACTCGATCACGGCGCACTGCATGCCCAGGCAGATACCCAGGAACGGAATGTTGTTCTCACGCGCATAACGCACCGCCTCGATCTTGCCCTCGATACCGCGGTTGCCGAATCCGGGAGCGACCAGGATACCGGACATGCCGCCCAGCAGCTCCGCAGCACTCTCCGCATTGACCTTCTCCGAATTGACGTAGCGCAGCTTCACCTTGCAGTCGTTGACCGCACCGGCGTGTACGAACGACTCGCAGATCGATTTATAGGCATCGGGCAGTTCGGTGTATTTGCCGACCAGCGCGATTTCGACCTGACGGCTCGGGTGCTTGACCTTCTCGACGAAAGCGCTCCAGGCAGCCATGTCGGGCTCCTTCTCCGAAGGGATGTTGAGTTTGTCGAGCACCACCTCGTCCAAATGCTGTTCGTGCATGCGCAGCGGCACCTCGTAGATCGTCGGCACGTCGAGCGACTCCATCACGGCATTGGCGTCGACGTTGCAGAAGAGCGCCACCTTGCGACGCAGCGACACCGACAACGGATGTTCGGTGCGCAGCACCAGAATATCGGGCTGCAAACCGTTCTCCAACAATGCTTTGACCGAATGCTGCGTAGGTTTGGTCTTCAGCTCGCCCGAAGCGGCCATGTACGGGATGAGCGTCAGATGCACGAGTGCCGTATTGCGATAACCGAGCGAGTAGCGCAACTGACGCACCGACTCGATGAAGGGCAGCGACTCGATATCGCCCACCGTACCGCCGATCTCGGTGATGATGATGTCGTAACGCTTGGTCTGCCCCAGCAGTTGGATGCGGCGCTTGATTTCGTCCGTGATGTGGGGAATGACCTGCACGGTCTTGCCCAGGTACTCGCCCTTACGCTCCTTTTCGATGACGCTTTTGTAGATGCGGCCCGTGGTGACGTTGTTCGACTTCGACGTAGGATGGTTCGTGAAACGCTCGTAGTGACCGAGGTCGAGGTCGGTTTCGGCACCGTCTTCGGTCACGTAGCACTCGCCGTGCTCGTAGGGGTTGAGCGTTCCGGGGTCTACGTTGATATAGGGATCGAGTTTCTGAATGGTCACCGAATAGCCGCGTGCTTGCAGCAGACGAGCTATCGAGGCCGAAATGATACCCTTGCCGAGCGAGGATGCCACACCGCCCGTAACGAAAATGTACTTGGGTTTGGAAAGTTTCATATTTGTATTAAAACGTATTTTGTCTGTAATCATGGTTCGTTTATCCGGCCTCCTCCGGAGAGCAGCCACATCTTAAACGGGTTTCCGCGAAACGGCGGTCTCCCGATACCGGTCCTTCGTCGGGCGTCCACTTCGGGTCTACCCGAAGCAACCCCGTCGCTCGACCTCCCCGGAACGGCCCGCCACTTGGGCTCCCGAAGCAGGCTACTCGTTTGGGCTCCCGGAATCGGGCCCCGTCTCTCGACCTTCCCGAAGCGGCCCGCCATCGGGACCCTCTCACAGCCCCACTCGCGGCCACCCTCGAAAACGACTACCCCCGGACACCACTTCGCCGGAGCGGCAATTCGACGAGTCGCCGCTCCGGCGAACCCGGATGCCGGAATCTATTTCTCGACCTGCGTCGGCTCCTGCTCCGCAGCGGCCTGACGGTCGATCAACTTCACTTTCTCGACCGTGGCGGCCATCTCCTCGCGAGCCCGTTCGATCTTCGCACGCACGTCGGCGATCAGCGCCTCAGCGTTCTTCGAACGGGCGAAGAACCCGATGTTGTTCTCCAGCAAACCGATCTCCTGCTCCAGCTGACGTACCTTATTATAAAGGCGTTCGCGCTCCGAACGCAGGCGACGGTCGCCCGAAGCCTTCATCGAGGAGACTTTCTCGCGGAAACGGTTCATCGAACGGTCGCGCTCCGAACCGCGCAGCGTGTCGAACAGCGCGTCGACGGCCGCCTTATAACGTTTCTGAATGGAATCCTTCTGCTTGATGGGCACGAATCCGATCTCGCCCCAGCGACGCTGGAACTCGCGGATCACCTCGTAACCGCCCGTCTTGACATCGGCCTCGGCCATCTCGTCGAGCAACGCCTGCTTGCGGCGCAGGTTCTCCTCGTGCTCGCCGTCCACCGTCGCGAAGTGGCTGCCCTTGCGCTCGAAGAACTGGTCGCACGCCGTGCGGAAACGCTTCCAGATCGCATCCGAATGACGTCGCGACACGGCCCCGATCTGCTTCCAGCGGGCTTGCAGGGCGATCAGTTCGTCCGTCGTCTTCTTCCACTCCTCGCTGTTCACGAGCGCTTCGGCCGCCTCGCAAATCTCGGTTTTGAGCTGAAGGTTATGCTCCATCTCGGTCTTCACGTCGGCATAGAAACGGCGCTTGGCCTCGAAGAACTTGTCGCATGCCGTGCGGAACCGCTCGTAGATGCGGTTGTTGTCCTTGCGGGGTGCGAAACCGATGGTCTTCCAAGTCTTCTGAATCTCCAGCAGGCGGTCGCTCGCGCGGTTCCACTCGCGGCGCGTGGTCATCGGCTGTGCGACGAGCTCCTCGGTCGCGGCGCAAAGTTCGCTTTTGAGCTCCAGGTTGCGAACCTGCTCGGCCTTAAGCGCCTCGAAATGATCCTGATGGGCCTTGTTGATCCGGCTCGACGCCGCTTTGAAACGCTCCCAGAGCGACTCCTTGAATTCGTTGGCCACGGGACCCGTCTCGCGCCACTCGTCGTGCAACTTCTGCAACTTGTGGAACGCTGCGACCACCGAAGGCTCCATCACGAGCGCCTCGGCCTGCTCCCACAGGGCGACCTGCTGTTCGTAGTTCTTCTTCAGGTCCAGATCGCGCAGTTCCTTGTTGAGCTTGATGAAATTGTAGAAGTTCTCGACATGCAGGTTGTAGGTCTCCCACAGGTCCTTGACATGCTGCTGCGGCACGATGCCGGTCTCTTTCCAGCGCTGCTGCAACTCGCGGAACTTCGTAAAGGTATGGTTGAGCGTCTCATCCGAATCGACCAACGCTTTCAACTCCTCGATGATGGCCAGTTTGGTCCGGTAGTTCGCCTCCTTCTCGGCTTCGAGGCCGGCGATGAACTCGTCCCTCAGACGGCGGTATTCGCGGAACTGCTCCTTGAAACGCACCTCCGCAGCATCCACCGCAGGCGCGAACTCCTCCTCGGCGCCGCCCTCCTCGACGAACTTGCGACGTGCGGCCTCGACCTCGGCCCGGCGAATGCGGTAGAACGCGATCTTCAGCGCCTCGACCTCGCGGCGTAGCGTCTGCACGGGCTGCTCGGCGAGCATCTGCGCGAAGAGCGCCACCAACTCCTCCTTGTTCTTGCCCTCGAAACGCTGTTCCGAGGCGGCTTGCGTCGCATCCAAATCTTCATCGGCCTGTTCTTCGGCTACGACGCCCTCGATCTCCAAACCGGCGCTGCGAGCGGCCAAAGCGGCCTCCTCGTCCGAAAAATCGACCGTCGCGGTCGGCTCTGCGAGCTCCTCCTCGCAAGCCACGCCCACGGCCTCCGTGCGGATACGCGGACGCTTCGCGCGTGCCGGCGTCTCCGCCTCGGCCGCCGCTTCGGTCTCGACCGTCTCCTGGGACGCCATCGTTTCGGTTGTCTCCGCCTGCGCCTCTGCGGCGGGCGTTTCGGGTTCGGAAATCACGGCGGAAACCGCCTGCGCATCTTCAGCCGCGGGGCTGACCTGCTCCCCGGTCACGGGCAGCGTCAATTTTTCAGTAGCCATCGCAATACTCGTTTTATGGTTTCCCGCATTCGCGGGAGAATAATTCTCGCCAACAATTACGTGCAATCCCGCTCCGCTTTCGATCCAAAACCTCTCGACTACGCCCGATACGGACTCGAACGAGGTCTGAAAACCGACGAGGTGCGAAATTGCTTATACTATTTTGCAAATATACGCATTTTTCCTGTGCAGCCGAAGGTTTTCGCGGGAAATTTACTAACTTCGCGCTAAGAATCACCGCCGGATACGGCCCGCTCGCACGGGTTCCGTTCCGCATAATCCGAAACCGCCCCATGAACCACCGCATTCTGCTGGTCGACGATGAAGTAGACATTCTGGAATTCGTCCGATACAACCTCGTCAAAGAGGGTTACGAAGTCTTCACGGCCGAGAACGGCGCCGAGGCGCTGCGTCTGGCCGCCGAAGTGCGTCCGCACCTGATCCTGCTGGACCGCATGATGCCCGTGATGGACGGCGCCGAAACCTGCCGCGCGATCCGCAGCAATCCCGACCTGCGCAACACGATGGTCGTCTTCCTCTCGGCCTTGGGCGAGGAGGAGCAGCAGCTCACCGGCTTCGGCGTCGGGGCCGACGACTACCTGGTCAAACCCATCAAAATGGCGCTGCTCAAGAGCCGCATACGTGCGATTCTGAAGCGTATCGATGCCGACGAACCGTCATCGCCCGCCGCGGAGGAACCCGCTGCCGCGACACCCGGTCTGAGCATCGACCGCGAACGTTACGCGGTGGTCTGCGACGGACGCGAGATCACGCTCCCGCGCAAGGAGTTCGCCCTGCTCGAACTGCTCTGCGCCTCGCCCGGCAAGCTGATCCCCCGCGAGGAGATCTACGCCCGCATCTGGGGCAGCGACGTGGTGGTGGGCGACCGCACGATCGACGTCCACATCCGCAAACTGCGCCAGAAGATCGGCGAGCACCGCATCGTCACGGCCAAAGGCGTGGGTTACAAATACGAACCATGATCGAAAAGAACGCAAAATACCGCCGCATCGTCGTCAAGATCGGCAGCAACGTCCTCACCCGCGAAGACGGGCACCCCGACACCACCCGCATCTCGGCCCTGGTCGATCAGATCGCACGCCTGCACCGCGCAGGGGTGCAGGTCGTGCTGGTCTCCTCGGGCGCCGTCGCTTCGGGCCGCAGCCTGCTCGAACGCCGCGCCGGGCGCCTCGACAGCGTATCGGCCCGCCAGCTCTTTTCGGCCGTGGGACAGGTCAAGCTGCTCGACCGCTACTACGACCTCTTTTCGGAGTACGGCATCCTCTGCGGCCAGGTCCTCACCACCAAGGAGAGCCTTTCGACCCGGCGGCAATACCTCAACCAGCGCAACTGCATGGAGGTGATGCTCGCGAACGGCGTGCTGCCGATCGTCAACGAGAACGACACCATCTCGGTCACCGAGCTGATGTTCACCGACAACGACGAACTCTCGGGCCTCGTGGCCGCGATGATGGGCGCCCAGGCGCTCGTGATCCTGAGCAACGTCGACGGCGTTTACGACGGACCTCCGGCCGACCCCGCCTCGCGGGTCATCCGCCGCGTGGCTCCCGAGCAGGACCTCACGCGCTATATCGACACGGCCCGCTCGTCGCGCGGCCGGGGCGGCATGGCGACCAAGAACCGCATCGCCGCACGTGCCGCCGCCGAAGGCATCGAGGTCATCATCGCCAACGGCCGCCGCGACGGCATCCTCACGGATCTCGTCCTCGACGGTCGCGATACGGTCTGCACACGCTTCGAACCCGCCCCGCGCCCGGCTTCGGGCGTCAAGAAGTGGATCGCCAGCAGCGAAGGATTCGCCAAGGGGGCCCTGCATATCGACGAAGGGGCCGCCGAGGCCGTGCGCACGAGCAAGGCCGCGAGCATTCTGGCCGTGGGCGTCACGGCCGTCGAGGGGGATTTCGAACGCGACGACCTGGTACGCATCCTCGCGCCCGACGGCGCGCAGTTAGCCGTGGGCCGCATCGCCTGCGACAGCGACACGGCGCGCCGCAACATCGGACGCAAAGGGTTGCGCCCGCTTATCCACTGCGACTATCTTTACCTGGAATAGATGGAATACGAATCACTTTTCGCCGCCGCCCGCCGGGCGTGCGACGAAACGGCACAGGCGGCACCCGAACGGCTTGCCGCCGCTTTGCACCGCGCCGCAGGACTCCTGCGGCAACACACCGCCGAACTGCTCGAAGCCAACGCCCGCGATATGGAGCGCATGGCTGCCGATTCGCCGCTGCGCGACCGTCTGCGGCTCACCCCCGAGCGCATCGCAGGCATCGCCGCCGACATAGAGTCCGTGGCCGGGCTTCCGGCGCCGCAGGGCGAGGAGATCGCCCGCTGGCAGCGCCCCAACGGCATGACGATCCGCAAGGTCCGCGTGCCGTTCGGCGTCGTGGGCATGATCTGCGAAGCGCGCCCCAACGTCACGGCCGACATCTTCGCCCTGACCCTCCGCACGGGCAACGTCTGCGTGCTGAAGGGCGGCAGCGACGCCCGCCACTCCAACGCGGCGATCGCCCGCCTGCTGCACGAAGCACTGCGCGGCGAGGGGCTTCCCGAAGCGGCCTTCACGCTGCTCCCCTCCGAACGCGAGGCGGCGGCCGCGCTGCTGCACGCCGCAGGGTGGGTCGACGTGGTGATCCCGCGCGGCGGTGCGGGACTGATCCGCTACGTACGCGAAAACGCCCGCATCCCGGTGATCGAGACCGGCGCCGGCATCGTCCACACCTATTTCGACATCGACGGCGACCTCGCGAAGGGCCGCGCCGTGATCTGCAACGCCAAGACCCGCCGCGTGAGCGTCTGCAACGCCCTGGACTGCCTCGTCATCCACCGCGCACGCCTCGGCGAGCTGCCCGCGATCTGCGCACCGATGGCCGATCGCAACATCTTCATCCACGCCGACGCCGAAGCCTTCGAAGCCCTCGCGGGACACTACCCCGCCCGCCTGCTCGGACACGCCTCGGAGGAACATTTCGGCACCGAGTTCCTCGGCTACGAAATGGCCGTGCGCACCGTCGGCTCGCTCGACGAAGCGCTGGAGCATATCGCCCGCTACTCGTCGCGCCACAGCGAAGCGATCGTCACCGAGAACCCCGAAACCGCCCGGCGTTTCACCCGCAGCGTCGACGCCGCCTGCGTCTACGTCAACGTCTCGACGGCCTTCACCGACGGGGGACAGTTCGGCTTCGGCGCCGAAGTCGGCATCTCGACCCAGAAGCTCCACGCCCGCGGCCCGATGGGACTTCCCGAACTGACGACCTACAAATTCATCGTCGAAGGCGACGGCCAGACCCGCAATCCGTGAGGCGCGCGAACAAATTATCCCACAAAAACGGCAAAAATTCGGGCAATCCGTAATCATTTTCTGCCTATATTTGCATAATCGTAAAATAAACCGTACTTTTAACTTATGATTCGCGAATTGTTGGCCGTCGGCGCAGGCGGCGCATTGGGCTGCATGGCCCGCTATGCGCTCGCATACGGCACCCTGGCACAGCACACGCTGTGGGGATTTCCCGCCGGAACGTTCGCCGTCAACACCGCCGGATCGCTGCTGATCGGGCTGCTGATCGCGCTGCTCGATAACCGGACGGCCGCGTGGATACTCGTCGTGGGCTTCTGCGGAGGTTTCACCACCTTTTCGAGTTTCTCGGCGGACACGGTGAAACTGCTGCGCATGGGCTCTTATCTCCCGGCGGCGCTCTACACGATGCTCAGCGTCGTCGGCTGCATCGCCTGCACGGCTCTGGGAGGATGGATCGGAACACTACTGAAAAATTGAAACGAATATGGTAATCTTAGTACTGAACTGCGGCTCCTCGTCGATCAAATATCAGGTGATCGACATGCAGAGCGCATCGAGCAACCTGCTCGCCAAAGGTCTCGTCGAGCGCATCGGCCTTCCCGAGGGCGACCTCACGCACAAACCCGTCGGCAAAACGCCGTTCGAACTCCACCAGCCCATCCCCGACCATACGACGGGTATTTCGCTGGTAATGGAGGCGCTGACCGACCCCGAGCACGGCGTCATCGCCTCGCTCGACGAGGTGAAGGCCGTAGGCCACCGCGTAGCCCACGGCGGCGAATTCTTCCCCGTGAGCTGCATCGTCGACGAAGACGTGAAGTCCAAGATCGCGTCGCTGTGCCAGATCGCACCGCTCCACAACCCCGCCAGCCTCCAGGGCATCGAGGCCATCGAGACGGTGCTGCCGGGCGTGAAGCAGGTTACGGTCTTCGACACGTCGTTCCACCAGACGATCCCGGCCGTGAACTACATGTTCGCCCTGCCCTACGAATACTACGAAAAATACCGCGTGCGCAAATACGGCTTCCACGGCACGAGCCACAAGTACGTCGCCCGCGTGGGTGCCGAGTTGGCGGGCCTCGATTTCGAACATTCGAAGATCATCACTTGCCACATCGGCAACGGAGGTTCGGTCACGGCGGTACTCGACGGCAAATCCTACGACACGTCGATGGGCTTCTCGCCGCTGGACGGTCTGGTGATGGGTACGCGCTGCGGTCAGGTCGACGCCAGCGCCATCACCTTCATCGGCGAGAAGGAGGGCATGAGCTACGCCGAGTTGGACACGATGATGAACAAGAAGTCGGGCGTAATGGGTCTCACGGGACTTTCGAGCGACATGCGCGACATCGACCGCGCCTACAACGAGGGCAATCCCCGCGCCATCCTGGCCCGCGACATGTACTACGGCCGCATCAAGAAGTTCATCGGCCAGTATGCCGCCGAGATGGGCGGCGTGGACCTGATCGTCTTCACGGGCGGCGTCGGCGAGAATTCGTGCGAGATGCGCGAATCGGTCTGCTCGGGACTGGAGTTCATGGGCGTGAAGTTCGACAGCGAAGCCAACCGCGGTGCCCGCGGCGTGGACAAGCTCCTTTCGGCCGCCGACTCGAAGGTCAAGATCGCCGTCGTAGCGACGAACGAGGAGCTGATGATCGCCACCGACACCTATAATTTGATTAAATAAGCAATTTTACGCGTTATCGGTATCCCGATCGTTGGGTTGCCTGGGCCGATCGAAGACTCGCGGCGGCACGCCGCGTTTACCAGTCTGCCCCTCCCCTGAATCCCCTCCTCGGAGGGGACTTATCGGGTGCAACCCGCAAAGCGGCCGATATTTAGGAATAATTTTTAATTCTGCATTCGTAATTCTTAATTGATATGATACAGCATCTTACCGAAATCGTCGAAGAGGCGAGAAAGAAAGGCAAAAAGCGCCTGGCCGTCGCTTACGGACAGGATTCGCACACGTTGGCAGCCGTTTACGAGGCTTACAAAGAAGGACTGGTCGAACCGACGCTCTTCGGCGACCGGGCGACCATCGAACAGGTCTGCAAGGAGAACGACCTCGACCTGGCCGCATTCAACATCGTCGACGAAAAGAGCGACACGAAATGCGTGCAGTTGGCCGTGGCAGCCGTCGTATCGGGCCAGGCGGACGTTTTGATGAAGGGTCTGGTTTCGACCGACAAGTACATGCGCGGCATCCTCAACAAGGAGGCGGGTCTCTTCCCCCCGAAGGGCGTGCTGAGCCACGTTTCGATCATCGAAATGCCTTGCTACCACAAGCTGCTGACGATCTCGGACGTCGCCGTGATTCCGCTGCCCGACTTCAAGCAGAAGATGAAGCAGATCGGCTACTTGGCCCAGACGGCCGGACTGCTCGGCATCAAAACCCCGAAGATCGCCTGCATCGCTCCGTCGGAGCAACTGCTGCCCAACGTCATTTCGTCGACCGAAGGCGCGCTGCTGGCCAAGATGGCCGACCGCGGACAGCTGGGCGACGTGATCGTGGACGGTCCCCTGTCGCTCGACGTGGCTCTGTACAAGGAGGTCGCCGAGCACAAGAAGGTCAAAGGCTCGTCCGTAGCGGGCGATCCCGACTGCCTGCTGTTCCCCAACCTCGAATCGGCCAACGTATTCTTCAAATCGTCGACGCACCTCTGCGGCGGTGAACTGGCCGCGATGGTCATGGGTACGAAGGTTCCGTGCGTGCTGACTTCGCGCGGCGACAGCAGCAAGACCAAACTCTACTCGATCGCCCTGGCCTGCCTGGCTGCGAAATAATTTCACGGAGCATTGCTCCGGCTACAACCCGAACCGAGTATTTTATGAGCTACCAGATATTAGCGATAAATCCCGGCTCTACATCCACGAAGATCGCCCTCTACGAAGAGGAGCGATCTTTGTTGGCTGTTACCTTACGCCACACGACCGAAGAACTCTCCCGTTTCGGCGACGTCATCGAGCAACTCGACTGGCGCCGGAGTCTGATTCTCGACACGCTTCGCAAGGAGGGGTTCCGCCTCGACGCCCTGTCGGCCGTGATCGGTCGCGGAGGTCTGATCCGTCCCGTTCCGGGAGGCGTCTACGAGGTCAATTCGCGCATGCGCTACGACCTGCGGAATGCGCAGATGCGCCACGCCTGCAACCTGGGCGGACTGCTCGCGGCACAGATCGCCCACATGGCCAAAACGAAGGCCTACATCGCCGATCCGCCCGTCGTGGACGAAATAGAGGATTGCGCCCGCATCACGGGCATGCCTATGTGTACGCGCAAACCGATTTTCCATGCGCTGAACCACCGGGCCATCGCCCGCATGCATTGCCAGAAAGCGGGTCGCGCCTACGAGGAATCGAACCTGATCGTAGCCCATATGGGCGGCGGAATCTCCATCGCGGCACACCGACAGGGACGCATCGTCGACGTGAACAACGCCCTGGACGGCGACGGGCCCTTCGCCCCCGACCGTGCGGGCAGCCTGCCGTCGAGCGAGTTGATAAAAATCTGCTTCTCGGGACAATATACGCGCGAAGAACTCCTGCGCTTCATTTCGAGCAAAGGCGGACTGGTCGCCTACCTCGGCACGAACTCCGTGGCCGAAGTGATGGAACGCATCGCACAGGGCGACCGACGTTCGCAAAAGATGCTCGACGCCATGTGTTACAACATCGCGAAGCAGATCGGCGCCATGGCCGCAGCACTCTGCGGACGCGTGGACGGTATCCTGCTCACGGGCGGCATCGCCTTCAACCGTCCGGTCGTGGAGTATATCGAACGCTCCTGTTCGTTCATCGCCCCCGTATCGGTTTACCCGGGTGAAAACGAGCTCGAATCGCTCGCAATCAACGCGTTGAACGTATTGCGCGGCATCGAGACACCGAAGGTCTATGCCTAAAAAAGTATTTCGGAATAGATCATCTTCGGCATTTCGTAGAATGCGGCTCTTTAGCATCGAGCGAGCCATAATTTAGGGGCCTTCGGTTTTAGCGATTCGCCGCCAGCGGCGGATTGCTAAGAGCCGGATTTTATAACTGCGGTCTGAAAGGCCGCGCGAGCCGTAGCCTCCCCCGGGCAAAGGCTTGCTGCGCTCACCCCGCAGGCTACCACTCGCCCCCTGCCGTCGAAAAGGTGTTTACAGCGAAAAACCGCTCACTTTTCACCTATAACCCTTGATTTTTGACAATCTGCCTTCTGACCAGCGCCACCACCACGCGGAACGCCTCCAGCCGCAGCAGCGCCGAGCCAAGCAGATAGACCGCCACTCCCGTCGCGACTTCCGCGCACAGGCGCAGAAATGCGCCTTCGGGCAATATCGAAGCTACGCCCCGGACCGCGAAATACATCGCCGCGGAGACAGTCGCCACAGGCAACAGCGTACGCACGAAACGCCATCCGGTCAGCGAGCAGAAGCGTTGCGAAGCGACGAAGTTGACCACCGTTTCGCACACCGAGATCACGACCAGGCCCCACACCACGGCCATCACGCTCTGCGGGATGGTCACGGCGAAAACCAGCGTCATCAATACCTTCTTCAGCACCTCGATCCGCAGGATGATCCGTCCGTCGCTCTTGACCTTCAAGACATTGAGTGAAATCATCGACAGCGGATAGAACAATCCCACCAGGCAGATCGCCTCGAAATAGGGCACCGTCGGCATCCACTTGTCACCCAACAGCGCGAAAAGATCGGGCGCCACGGCCGACAGGCCGAGCATCATCGGAAACATCACGTAGGCCACGACCATCAAAATCTGTCGATAGCTCTCCGTGAACTTCGCATCGTCGCCGGCGATCTTCGAGAGAGCCGGATAGATCACCCCCTGCACGGCCAGCACGGTCGAGGAGACGGGCGAGTCCTTGAGTTTCTGCGCCTGGTCGAAATAGGCCAGCGTGTTCGTACCGGCATAGAGCCGGCCGATGAAGAACTGCGGAATCTTGTTGTAAAGCGCCGTAATAAGGTCGGCGCCCATCAACCGGAAACTGTTAGGCGCCATCGCCCGCAAGGCCCGGCCGCTGAACGGGGCCGAAGGACGCCAGTCGCTCAGCCACCACAGCAGGATGCTGCGCACGCAGACCTGCGAAACGCGCTGCGCCACGATGCTCCACAATCCGAATCCGGTCAGCGCCATCCCGACGGCGATCGCTCCGCTCACCAGCGACGCCGCGAAAGTCACCTTCGACAGCAGCGCGAAGCGGAACTGCCGCGTAAAGAGCGTATTCTGCACCGAGCAGAGTGCCGTAAGGGGCAGCAGCAGGAAGAACACCGGGGCCACACGGCCGAATTCGGGCTGTTCGTAGAACTCCGCCACCCAGGGTGCCGCCGCCACGATAGCGGCATAGAGCACCCACGCCGCAGCCATGTTGAACACGAAGACCGATTTGTAATCCTCCTCGCGCGGCGCCTGCATGCGGATCAAAATCTGCGAAAAGCCGCTGTCCACCAGCACCAGCGCCACGACCGAGAAGGCCGTGAGCATCGCCAGGTCGTTGTAGCTCCCCGGACCGAGCAGACGCAGCAGCACCAGGCTGACGCCCAACTGGAGCAGGGTCGTTCCGACCTTCTCCAGCAGGCTCCACGCCACGCCGCGCGCCACTTTATCTTTCAACTCGTCCTTCATGCCGCCGGATTCGGGCCGCTATCTGCCCGAAGCTACGATCTCCGCATTCCGACGGCGAATGTTCTCCACCGTGGCGATCTCGACATACGACGCACCGCCGTCGGGTCCGAAGCTGCCGCCGACGATCGCCAGCAGGTCGCCGTCGTCCAGCTTGCGGTACTGGTCGATGAACTCCAAGGCATCGACCAGGAAGTGGTAGCGGTCGGTCAACAACTGGTTGCGCAGAATCGGCACCACGCCGTACGACAACGCCAGGATGCGCTGCGCATGTCGCCGATAGCACACCGCCATGACGGTCTTGCGGCCGCGGAAGGCTGCGAGGTAACGCCCCGTACGTCCGGTCTTGGTGTCGAGAACGACATAACGGATCGGCAAGTTGGTCGAAGCCCGCACGGCCGAGCGGGCCAACTGGGCCGTAATCTCGTGGTTCACCGAGACCATGTTCATGTCGATCATCGGCTTGAAGTGGTTTTCGTCGCGCTCGATCTCGCGGGCGATGCGCGACATGGTTTCGACCGCCTGCACGGGATAGTCGCCCATGGCGGTCTCGTCGCTCAGCATCACGGCATCCACGCGTTCGTAGATCGCGCTGGCCACGTCGCTCACCTCGGCACGCGTCGGACGCGGCGCATGCACCATCGAATAGAGCATCTGCGTAGCGATGATTACCGGACGCTTGGCGCAGATACACTTCTCGACGATACGCCGCTGGGTATTGGGAATCGCCTCGGCGGGAAGTTCCACACCCAGGTCGCCGCGGGCGACCATCACGCCGTACGACGCCTCGATGATCTCGTCGATATGGTCCAGTCCCTCCTGGTTTTCGATCTTCGAAATGATCTTGATCGGGCTCTCGTGCGCATCGAGAATCTCCTGCACGGCACGTATGTCGCGCGCCGACCGCACGAACGAATGGGCGATGAAGTCGACGTCGTTTTTCACGGCCCACTCGATGAAGCGGCGGTCCTTCTCCGTCACCGACGGGAGGTCGATCGAGACACCCGGAACATTCACGCTTTTCCGCGAACGCAGCGCGCCGCCCACGAGGAATTCGCAAATGAGCTCCTCGTCGTTCTTCTCCACGACACGAATCTCCAGCTCGCCGTCGGCGATCAACATCCGCGCACCGACGGGAATATCGGCCACGATGCCCGGAACGTTCATATAAATCGTCTTGCGCGTGGTCCGGTCATCGCCCTTCGAACCGCGGACGCTCACGCGGTCGCCCTCGGCATAACGGATGCTGTTGCCGTATTCGTCGGCAATGGTCGTCACCCGAATCTCGGGGCCCTTCGTGTCGATCATGATCGGGATGGCCGGATTGACCCGGTGCACCGTCTCGACGATCCGCGTAGCACCCTCCTCGGTGACGTGCGCCGAGTTGATGCGCACGACATCCATACCCGCATCGAACAACTTCTGCACGAAATCCTCCGTGCAACGAAAATCCGACATCGTAGCCACGACTTTCGTTTTTTTCATTCTGTACATAACTAACCTATATATCTGTAACCTAATTTTCCCGCACTCGCGGCGTCTACAAGCCCGCCCCGTCGGCATGCGTCCGCATCACCGCTCCCTGCAACGCAGTTTCAGCGCCTCGACGCCCAAACGGTAGGAGTCGAGTCCGAAGCCCATGATCGATCCCGCGGCGACGGGAGCCAGCAGCGAGAGGTGGCGGAACTCCTCGCGGGCGAGAATCGACGAGATGTGCACCTCGACTACGGGCACCGACACGGCCGACACGGCATCGCGCAGCGCCACCGACGTATGGGTATACCCGCCGGCGTTGAGCACCACACCGTTGTAGACACCGTCGGCCTGCTGCACGGCATCGATCAAGGCACCTTCGTGATTGGATTGGAAATAGCCGAATTCGATGCCGGGATATGCGCGCTGCAAATCGGCGAAGAAGGCGTCGAACGTCACGGTTCCGTAGACAGCCGTATCGCGACGGCCCTGCAAGTTGAGATTGGGACCGTTGAGAATCAATATTTTCATAAATATCCTTTCGCTTTCGGAGATACTCGGCCGCGAGTCCGTACCCGCAGCCCGGATTTCGGGAGAGCGGCGCAATCTGCGCTTTCCCGTTGCAAAGATAGTGCACGACAGGCGCTTCGCCAAATTTATTTGGGACGTTCGGAGCAGCTTCGGTCCGAAGGGAGCGACCAAGAAGCGGAGAAAAGTCTTTTGCTCGCGAAAATCATCTGAAACCGCAGCCCGCGACGACGCTCCAAGCCCCGAAAACGATCTTCAAGCATCCACTTCCGAGTCGCGACCGACTTTTCCCAATCACTTTTTTCGTACCTTTGTTCCGATATCAAACGACCGAACCATGACCGAATTCGGATTTATCGCACACATCCAACAACTTTTCGCCGGGATTCCCGACCACGGGTTCGAGGGCATCGGCGACGACTGCGCCGTGTTGCCCGTCGGAGGCGGGGAGTCGCTGGTTTTCACGGCCGATCTGCTCGTCGAAGGGGTTCATTTCCTGCGCCATGCGGCATCGGCCCGCGAAATCGGACGCAAATCCCTCGCCGTGAATCTGAGTGACGTAGCCTCCATGGGGGCGCAGCCCGTAGCTACCCTACTCTCGATCGCCCTGCCGCCCGACGCGGCCGGAACATGGGCCGAGGAGTTCATGGAGGGCTACCGCGAACTCTCCGCGGAATACTCCACCGCACTCATCGGCGGCGACACGACCCGTTCGGCAGCGGGTATTACGATCAACGTCACGGCCATCGGCCGCATCCGCGACGAACGCATCAAGCGGCGCAGCGCAGCCCGCCCGGGCGACCGTATTTTCGTCGGCGGCGAACTGGGCGCCTCGGGCACCGGCCTGCGAGACCTCCTCGCGGGACGGCTCGATACCCCCGCAGCAGCCGTTCACCGCAACCCGCAACCGCAGGTCGCCGAGGGTATTTGGCTCGGGCGGCACGACGCCGTACACGCGATGATGGACATTTCGGACGGACTGGCCTCGGACATCCTCCACCTGCTCGAACGCTCGGGTACGGGCGCCGAAATCGACCTCGACCGAATCCCCGTAGCCGAAGGTTCCGACCTCGAAACGGCCGCCTGCGCAGGCGAGGACTACAAGCTGCTCTTCACCGTCGCAGCCGATGCCGCCGAACGGCTCGCCGCGGAGTTCCGCGACCGTTTCGGAAGCCCGATCTACCCCATCGGCCGCATCACCGACAGCGGCGGTCTCGTCTGGACCCGAAACGAAAAACCCGTGCCGCTCGACTGGCACGGATTCAGGCATTATTAGGGTCGGGAGCTATTTTACACCTCTTTGGCTTTTCGCCCGTCAGTTCGGGACGGCCGTACGTTGACTGCGTTTGCAAATCCGCCCCTCCCCTAAATCCCCTCCTCGGAGGGAACTTTAAGTGTAAATCGCAAGGTGATAACGAACTGAAACAGATTCCGGATAAATATAAAGCAAGGCTTAGCCTTGCCATCTTCGGCGGCTCGCGCTTTCAGCGCGACGGCCCCAGCCGCCGAAGATGATTTTCAAGCACAAAAGTCCTCGTTCCTTTCCATCTTCACCAAAAACTCAAGCTCTTAGCCGGGCACCTCACACTCCGTCAGCACCCGCATTTTTCCAATAAAAGCGGCATCCCTTACTCCTCCAGCAGGAAAACCTGCTCGTCGCGCCGCTGCATGCGGAACCGCTCGCGGGCGAACTCCTCCAGGTAATCGTCGTACCGGAGCTGCTCCAACAGCAAGCTGTCCCGGGCGATCCGCTCCCGATAGAGGGCCATTTCACGGTGCAACGCTCCGATCTGCCGTTTGATCTTCACGGCATGTACGGCGTTGCGCCCCACGACGAAAATCGAGAACAGGACGATCAACGCCGTGACGACGATCCAATATTTCCGGCCCGCGCGAATCTCCATCAGGGAATGTGCATGTATTTATGGGTCTGAATCGAGACGTTCCACTGCGGATGCGCCTTGACGTACTCCACGATCGCGGGCATCATCGCCTCGGCGACGCTCCATTCGGGCTGGAGGTAGAGCCGGCACCGCTCGCCGACACGCGCGGCATTGCGCTCGGCCCACTCGAAATCGGCCTGCGTCTCGACGATGACCTTCAATTCGTCGGCCCGGCCGAAAGCCTCCTCCAGGGGCGGCTGCTTGCGCTTGGGCGAGAGGCACACCCAGTCGAACGTCCCGGTGAAGGGGTGCGATCCCGAGGTCTCCAGAAAGATCGTCAATCCCCGCTCGTGCAACGTCCGCGTAAGCATATCCAGCGGATAGAGGAGCGGCTCGCCGCCCGTGATGACGATCGCCTGCGCCGGGCAGGAGGTCGCCCGGTCGACGATCGCGTCGACCTCGACCGGCGGATAGAGCCGCGGATTCCACGTATATTTGGCATCGCACCAGCTGCACCCCACGTCGCATCCTCCCAGGCGGATGAAATAGGCCGGTTTTCCGGCGTGGTAACCCTCGCCCTGGATGGTATAGAAGTCCTCGACGAGCGGCAGAAGCCGCCCCCCGTCGAGCGATTCGATATCCGGAAGCAGTGCCATTACTCCGTGACGACGTAAATGTCCTTCAGGCTGCGGCCCAGCTGGTCGTAGTCCAAGCCGTAACCCACGATGAATTCGTTGCCGATCTCCATCGCGCGATACTGAATGGGGTAGGATTTGCGGTACGACGCCGGCTTGAAGAAGAGCGTGCAGACGGCGACCGACGCCGGACGACGCGCCTCCAGGTCGCGGAGCATGTGCTCGATCGACTCGCCCGTATCGACGATATCTTCGACGACGATCACGTGGCGGCCTTCGATCGAACCGTTCAGTCCGAGCAGACTTTTCACCTGACCCGTCGAGGAGGTACCCTCGTAGGAGGCGAGTTTGACGAACGAAAGTTCGTTCTGGAACTCGATCTTCTTGATAAGGTCGCTCATGAACATGAACGAGCCGTTGAGCACGCCGACGAACAACGGCGTCTCCTTGTCGGCATAATCGCGATTGATGCGCTCGGCGACGGCCGTCACCGCTTCGTCGATTTTCTCGGCGGGAATCATGATCCGGAATTTCCGGTCGTGCAACTGGATGATATCTTGCATCGCAATCGATTGTTTTTGAACAGACGGTCTCGTACGACGTTCGGATTTCCGACCCGATCGGCCGGCATCCCGCAACCGCCGGCCGCGGCAACGGGTTCCGTCCCTTTCGGAAGGAACCTCGGCGCAACTCGCAAAGCAGCACGGTCTTGAAATACCTCGGACCGAAGATCGTATAGGATCGCCTCGAATTATTGGTGCAAAAATAACGAAATGCGGACAACTAACGAAACGTTTCGGACAAAATTTACGCCGCTACGCACGACTTCGCGGCGCCAAAGCGCCCCGCCGGCATTTTCATCCGGCGACGGACACCCCGAAAGCCCTCCGCGACGACCTGCGGCAAAACCGCTCCGCGAAACGAAATCGGCTACCCGGGCGCGCATAACTGCCTGTTAATTTATTAACATGGAAAAATTTTCCGACTTTTGCAAATAATCCTTACCTTTGTCCCGATATAGTTTGCGGACTAAATTTACAATAGATGAAAATAGCTATCGCCCAGCTGAATTACACGATCGGAGACGTGGACGGCAATGCCTCGAAAATCATCGATGCCATCGCCCGAGCGAAAGCGGAGAAAGCCGATCTGGTGATCTTCGCCGAGCAGGCCGTAAGCGGAACCCCGGCCTTCGATCTGTTGCGCAAAACGACCTTTTTGGAGTTGTGCGAAGACGCACTGGTAGAGATCGCGTCGTGCTGCGACGGCATCGCGGCGATCGTCGGTCTGCCCGTTCTCACCAACGAGGGGACGATCAGCGCCGCAGCATTGATCCAGGATCGCAAGGTGCTGCGCTACGTCGGCAAGAAGCACATCACGGCCCGCCGCGAGATGGGTTATCTCGTACCGTCGAAAGGCTACGAATACGCCACGATCAAGGGCCATCCGTGCGCCATCATCGTCGGCGACGACCTCAGCCGCGAGCACGATTTCGACCGCTCGGTCGAGACGATCATTTCGATCAACGCCCGCAAATACGGCAAGGGTACCATGACCCACCGCTACGAATCGATGCACAACCTGGCCTACGTCGAGAGCAAGAACCTGGTGATCGTCAACCAGGTCGGAGGCTCGACCGACATCGTTTACGACGGCACGTCGGGCGCGCTCGACAAACGCGGCGAACTGGTGCTGATGATGAAGAGTTTCGAGGAGGATTTCCAAATCTTCGACACCGAGGCACAGGCTGCGCCCGTCACGGTTCCCAACTACAACGACCGCACGCGCATGGTCTACGAAGCGGCCCGCTGCGGTCTGAAAGACTTTTTCGTCAAAAACGGCTACGAACGTGCGCTCATAGGCCTTTCGGGCGGCATCGACTCGGCGGTCGTGGCCTCGCTGGCGGCCGATGCGCTCGGCAGCGAGAACGTCCGCGCCCTGCTTATGCCGTCGCCCTTCTCCTCGGACCATTCGGTCGAGGACGCCAAGCAGCTGGCCGAAAACCTGGGCATCCGGTATAACGTCATCCCCATCTCGGAAATCTATACGAGCATCGTCGATACGCTCAAGCCGGTCAACGGCGGGCGCGATTTCGACTTCACGGAGGAGAACATCCAGACGCGTATCCGCACGGTGCTGCTCATGGCCGTGCAAAACAAGACCGACTACATCCTGCTCAACTCCTCGAACAAGAGCGAGAACGCCCTGGGCCTCTGCACGCTCTACG
>CANPHE010000026.1 GCA_947573795.1 uncultured Alistipes sp.
GTTACCATACGTTATACGGAGCTCAGGGATTTGCTGTCGTGGCTATCATTCCCGAAGGTGAGGAATATCGTCAGGCAGCCGAGCGGTATCTTGCAGCACACGAGGTAGCATGGCCTGTCGTCGCGGACTATTCCGATGCCCAGGGGCGACGTATCGTGCTGCCTACGGAGCCTTATCCGAGTTATCTGCTTTTCGACCAAGAAGGTTTGCTAAAAGCAGATGTCCATAACGAGGCATGGTATTCGGGAACTTTGTATCCTGGAGATCCGATAACATTCGACCTGGTAAATCATGAGTTTCGGTACGCCAACTATATGAATGAACTGTGTTACAAGACTTTCGGAGAATGCACCTACGAGAGTAAAGACTATTCGACGAACAAGCAGACGGAGCAGTTGCAGCAGGCGACCAAGGGCAAGGGGGTCAATATTGTTTTGATCGGTGATTTCTTTACGGATATCGATATCGAGACGGGTTATTACCGCGATGCGATGGAGTTTGCCATGGAGTCGTTTTTCTCGATCGAGCCGACGAAAACCTATCGGGAGTATTTCAATGTATATGTAATATATGCAGTGTCGAAAAAGCGACAAATGAGCAGATATAATGATTCCAGTGCTTTGTGGACGACTATGAGTAGTGGTACGCGTGTAGACTTTCAGTGTTATTTTGGAAAAGTGGATGATTATTTAGCCACCATACAAACTTCATCTTTAAAAATACCTGCTATCATTATGAATGGCGCAGAGGTTAGAAGTGCTACTTTTTATCAACTTGCGACTCCGACTAAAGGATATCCCTATGCGGCATTTCCGTATAACAACAGAGTTGGTTGTGCACACGTAATAAAGCATGAATGTATTGGTCACACATTAGGATTGTTAGCTGATGAATATATCGAAATTAATTATGCGAATCAAATACCCGAATCGGATAAAAGTACGCTTCGAACTTTTCAAAAAAGTGGTAGTCATTTGAATGTTTCATTAACTAATGATCCCAAGTCCGTCTCCTGGGCACACTTGATTGGGTATCCTCGTTACCCGGGAATTGGAATATTTAAAGGAGGACATTATTATTCTGAAGGAGTGTGGAGGTCGGAAACATCTGGAATCATGAAAGATTTCGTGAATTATTTCAATACCTTTTGTCGAGAATTAATCGTCCGTCGCATTCTTACCTTAGCCGGAGAAGAATATACTTTCGAGAAGTTCCTGGAAAAGGATGTTCTGCCAACAAGGGCTGAGCTTGAAGTTCCCCAAATTCCTTCCAATACCATATACGAACACTGTCCACCGGTATTTATCGGTGATAACTAATTTTTTGAATACACAATGATGTGTAGATATCAATCAATTTATTAACCCAAAATCATTTTTTATGAAAAAGCTATTGTTTTTAGCTGCTGTTCTCTTTGCGCTGTGTGCATGCAACAGAGATGAAATGAACAGTCCGAGTAATTCACCGGGCAAAACGGAGATTGCACCGCATTTCTACGGTTGGATGACCCTGGACAACGCAGCTCCGGAAACGCGCGGTGTTGCCAATTCGTCAAAAGTTTGGTCCCGGCCCATGGCTGAAAAGAACTTGACCGTAAAATTTCTGAATGGTACGGAGCGTTATCAGGAGTTCGTCAAAGAAGTAGCTCCGGAGTGGGAGAAGTATGCGAATGTCAAATTCGAGTTCGTGTCGGATGATCAAGATGCGCTGATTCGTGTCGGTTTCGATTATGTAAAAGGTATGTCGTCGAGTTGGGCACTGACCGGAACCGATCATCTGCAAGTTTATGATAAGCAGGATGAAGCTACGGTGCATTTTTCACAATGGCGTCGTGCGTCGGATGCAGCCAAGCGCAGCGATGTTTTGCGTGCATTCGGGCAGGTGCTCGGTCTTGAGCTGGAATTTCGGCACCCGGATTTCACTCCGGGGTGGATTACCGATGCGAATGGAAATATCGACGAGGAGACGATTCGCGAATATTGGGAGTATGAATTGAACGGATTGATTTCGTGGGAAGAGTTGAAAAAAGTGGTGCTCGATCCGTTGAATGTTCCTGCATTTCTTATCGAGAAGACGGATACTTATGATTCGAATTCCGTAATGTCGTGGCCTTTCTATGAAATGATCGCTCAAAATATTCCGGTCGTAGAATTCGACGAGGATTACAAGACAGAGCTTTCGGAACAGGATAAAGTGTTTATTGCAAGACTTTATGGAGAGCCGAAGGGCGGGGATATAACAATCCCAGAATCAGTTACCTGCATTGTCCCACTGGTGAAATTTGATTATACGGGAAGCAAATTCCGTATTTCATTATCTACGTCGTCGAATCTGATCATTGATTTGAATAAAAACACAGGGGAGCTTGTAAAAGGAGACAGTCGTTATATCTCAATTCCGGAGGGTGCTGAGACACCATATACGGTGACTATTGAACATGAATACACGGGTAATAATCTCCATCATATTACTATCAGCGAAATCGCGAAATCCACCAACGGAGCACCTACTGAAAGTTATGCATTACAAGGATTTGATTTGCAGACAGGCGTTGGTATGGAAAATTTGAATTTTCAACCTCAAGTTCCTAATAAGGCGCTTTCGTATGTGCGGGTACGAGGCGGTGATAATTTTAAAGCTCAACAATTCAACTTCGAAAATAACGAATGCTTGAAAGAACTGTATCTGTCCCAAATCGGCAATTCGACAGTTACGGTCAATAATTGCCAGAATCTGGAGGTATTTGCTACGACCCCTTTCATTGCGAAATGGGATTTGGAATCTATGGATGTAGATCTGTCTGGTGTCAATAGGAAAATTAGAAATATGGCATTATCGTTGGAAAAGCATCCCATCGAGGAGCTGGTTTTTGAACGGCCGTCCCTTATTGTTATGCGCCCTGATACTATTCCTACCTATCCGTGGCATCCGGATGATCCCGTCGGTCCGACTCTTCCCGATAGTCTTGTCGTTGACCCTCCTGGTGAGCAATTTTTTCAGCCGTGGCCAGCGGATCCGCAACAGAGCTATTCTCTGAACGGAACAGGACTTACCATTTCGAATTGCCCGAACTTGAGAAAGATTAGTTTAGATCATACGCAGATTCAAACTTTCGATTTTAGCGCTTTTAAACATCTGGAATATGTTTATCTGTCGTCAACTCCCGAATATATCATCGATGGCCTGGCTTCGGGTGGAAACAATTTAAAATCCGTATTGACTACCTTAGTTGGCAGGCCGAACAAAGACATCGGCAAAATCATTATCCGGGGAATGGCACAGATGTTGGGTGATTATGGAGAATTACGGCGTCTTTATTATGGTTATACTCCTGTCAAATTTGATAAGTATTCTATCAACACTACGGTGACAATAAAGAATTGGGCGATATGTTGGGATCCAACTTATGAATTCAGAGTATTAACAACGTCCAACGATTAAACTTATTTTTTATGGGGCTGTCTAACAAGTTTTAGACAGCCCCGTTTCTTTTACTATAAAATGTAAATGCAAGACAATTAAAAAAATAGCAAAATAATAACAGGAATATTTGCTAAATAGGTCTGAGGTTTTAATTCGTGAGAAACGAAAGATATGCCATCCAAGCTGTTTATCTTAGCAGAGACTAACTAAATTTACGGAACCAACCATTGATAATCAATCGAGGTGCGTGCACATAGTTCACGGTCCTTGATTAGAATGGTTATTGCATTTAGTTGAATAGTTTCTGCTAATTGTAAGAGAACCGCGCACTTATTTGGGGAATGGTTAATTTAAAATAAATGCCGAGACATGAAGAAATATTACCAAACTACTGTAATTTATATGTTTACGAGCAATGCTATCGATTCCCGAACGGTGAGATAATGATCTGGCAACAAATCGTTATCATTCGTTTACACCGAATTTCGTTGTCAAACAACGCATATAAATATACGGAAAATCTGTGATTTAACCAAATCTATTTTTACAATGTCGGTTCGGTCATCAAAGGATTCCTTTCTTAATATTATCGGAAAACGATTCTGAATTTTCGTTTACAGCGGACTGGAGCGGTCCGGAGCGGACATTGCAATCGAGAATATCCACGCGATATTAACTTGCAGCCTTAGTGTTAATCTACTAAAATAAACATTATGGATTGTATTGTGATTGAAACGAGCGCCTATAACGATCTTCAGGCGCATATCCAGCGGTTACTGGAACGGATATCCGCTTTGCATAGTCTGTCCGAAAAATCGCACGCTAATCGCTGGCTGACCATCGAAGAGGTATGTAAAGCGTTGAGTATTACCAAACTCGCGCTACAATATTACCGCTCTTGCGGTATCATCCCCTATACAGCCCTGGGTAATAAAGTCTTATTCCGGGAAGATGATATACGCTGCTTATTGGAACAGAATCTTATAAAACACGTATGATGCAATGAACGAAGTTATCATTACCCGTAACAGCAGCGAGTTCAAAGAACTGCGCCGGCATATCATCCATGCCATCAAAGTTATGGATATGTTGATCGACACGCACCGTCCCGCAATCGGCAACGAGGTTTATCTTACTGGCGAGGAGGTCCGCAGTACTTTCGGTATCAGCAAGCGTTCCTTGCAGAATTATCGTGATAACAGGCAGATACCGTACACTTCCATCGGCGGAAAGATACTTTATCCTCAGTCCGAGATTTACAGGTTGTTGGAAAGTCACTATGTTCAAGCAACGAGATGATACACCGGGGCTGTCTAACAAGCTTTAGGCAGCCCCTTTACGGTCTAACTTGAGGACTTTCAAGTTCCTATCAGACATCACATTCGTTTTTCTAACTTTACTTTCGGTTCGGTTATTTCCTTATGCTGTTCAATCGTATACTGTGTAAGTTCTTCTATTTTCTGCAATAAATTACGGTTCATTTCGTGTTGGGAATATCCATTCTCTGCAATTTCCTGGATCGAGGGGACATCCGGCAAATGTTTGTTGTCCGAAATAAAATCTTCGACGTCTGAAAGGGATGGGGTTTTCGGTCAGCGCATTGGGTACTGCCATTCTAATTAGGAGCAAAAATAAAGCTATATATTATTCCTTTCGGTTCATTTCGAGACACTGAGACTCCGGTCAAAATAGTCAATCAGTGCATAAGCATTCACATGCACTTGTTTCATGGCTTTCAGAAAATCCGTGTAGGGTTCGCAGTCGATTGAGACAATGCCCTTGTTGCAATAGGCTTCTTCGCCGCTCTTACTCCTATAAACAGCATCCCGGTATTTGAAATGCACCCATCCGACGCAGTTTCGGGCTCGCAGCAGATGGAGGGTGAAATTCTGGTAATAACGTCCGCGATCGGCCTGCGTGCGCACAAGCCATCCGCCGCCCTCCTTATTTTCATACGGAACGCCGTTGCGGGCCGCATCCGCGCCCTTGACATAAAACTCAGTGACGAAAAAGGGCTTATCTTCGGACCACGATTCCAGATTACGCATGTATTCCTCTTCAGGGGTCCACACCCCGTAGTAATTGACCGAAACAGCGTCGCAGTACCGGGCACAGGCCCGCACGGTGATCTCGTCATATTTCGGAAACCCGTGCAGACGGCTTCCCAAAATCAAATGATTCGGATCATAACGCCGCAGTGCTTCGGAAGCAGTCCGGAAATAATAATCGGTCACATAGGCACGAAACGCCTCTTCGTCCTCCTTGGTGATTGCTTCGGGTGCGACGCCGCGATGCCGCAGAAACTCAAGCGCCGCTTCTTTGGCATAGGCACAGCTCTCGGGAAGCGGCGTCGGATTCCGGGCATCTGTCATGCCCAGAAAATTACGCAACAGGATCGTCTGGTCGGCAAAGTACTTGCGCCATCCGATAAATCCCAATTCATTATCGAGGTAGTAACCGATGCAGTGTTTGTCGTCGCGGAATTTGGCGCAGTTCTCACGGGCATACCGATCCAGGTGCTCCAAATAATTGGGATGAAAAACCGCGATCAGCCGATTGAGCTTCAGCCGGTCGATCTCCGTATCCCACACGAAAGACCGCAGCATGTAAGCCAAGTCGATATAGGCTAATTTCCGACCTCCGGAATCGAGAATCCGCTTACCACACCCCGGAGCCATAACATCGGAGTGGTGTTTAAGGGTGAAAGCTCCGAAATTGGCATAGTTAAACCCATTTCCCCGCAACAAACGGGCTGTCTCTCGGCTCCACCGCCGTTCGCCGGGCATTCTGGCGCAATCCCCGAGGCTCTGCGTTCCCATCAGCACCAGACACCCGCCATCGGGGTCGATGAAATACCAGCGTCCATCGAACTTCCCGAGGCGGAAATACCCAGGACGACCAATCACGACTGAAGGCTCCTTCAAGTCGCAGCGTCCGCCCCACCGGGTGAGGCGAATCCGTTTCGGCTGGAAATCGCGCAGGCTGTCAACGACGAGCGTCCGGTCCGATTCGCCGTTCTCCCAGCCGGTATATTCCAAATTCCGGATTTTCTGATATTCCACCGAACAACGGTTCCCGTAGGGTATTTGCTGTCCGAAGCCGGGGTTGCCGAGGCCGAAAGCCATCGACAAGAGAAATATTCGGATTTTCATCGTTCGGTCTTTTCAGTATAGAATCGGTCGATCTCGGCCGCATATTTTGTATAGAGCGATTTGCAAAGTCTGAAAGCATCTCCCCTGGGCTTCTCTGCGAAACGCTCCTTCCGGCCGACCCATTTCCACTCGAAGTCCTGCAACTCCTGTAGCAGCACCTTTTCGTCCGGCTCGCCGCCGCTTTGCAGTCGGTCGTAAAAGCGACGCCAGCGCTCCTTGTAATAGTTCGACACCAGTCCCGACCAGGTGCGGTTCGCATAGTCGTTCAGCGAATAGCCGCGACCGCCCCAGGTGGTGAGAATGTTGCGGGCATCGCGTTCGAAATAGTTCTTCTCGGCGGGCGTCGTTCCCATCCTGCGGGCATCGGAAATCCACTTTCCGAGCAGGAAATAGGTATCTGCGGCGACCAGCCGGTCGATATCGTCCAGCAACTCCAGCAGCCGGGCCGAAAGCCGGGCGACCGTTTCCCGGTCCCCGTCGCGGTAGGCGGCGATACACCGCTCGTTCAGATTTCCGAAGTAGTTTTCAAGACATTGCCGGGGAATGTTGACGCAATCGAAACGGCTGGATGCCGTCCGCCCGGGCCGGGCAAGCGTCAGCTGCTCCCAGGCCCTCAGCAGATCGCGGTTGTCGTAGTCGAGATGCGGACTGCTCCATTTCGAACGCCCTTTCAGATTCGGCCGGGCACAGACCGCCGCCGAACGGTTTCCGCTCGGAGCACAGTAGATCTTGTCGTAAAGGATTTGCCAGGCCTGTCGATAATGCACATCGATACGTCCCGAATGGCGGTCAGCCAGCCGGTCGATCCACTCGGCATCGTCGTATAACTGCGTCCAGGCGCGATCCAAGACATATTCATACATGAACGGATTGACATCCAGCCCTTCGAGCGTGCATCCGATCCCCACGAAATTGCGTCCGGACTCCGCATAGGCGCGGTCCAGTTTCCGGCTCACGTCCTTCACATCGCCCGCGAGCATCGTATTGCCGCCGAAATTGCCCAGATAGGACCAGATGAAAGGCTGACCGTAGAACGATTCCGTGCTGCGCCACAGTTCCACCTTGTCGCAATAATAGTCCAACATCAGCAGCTTCCCGTCCGGAACGGCACACAAATAGGCTTTCAGTCGTTCAGGAGTCCAGTCCCTGCGCTTATGGTAGAAGACCCAGGCCATTTGCAGCCAGACGGCATCCTTGTCGAATTGCGTAATCGACTCGTAAGTCAGCCGGGCAGCCCGGGCCAGATACTCCGGGTCCCAGCTCGGCGGATCGAGTTCGTTGAAGGGATCGACCCCGTAAACCGAACTTTCACCGAACAGCCGCCGCTGTTCCCGCATGTAAGCCTGTTGTATCCGGTTGAAAAGCGGCTCGGCAGGGTTCAGGTAATAGCTGTTGTAAGGTCTCTCGAAACTTGTCCACGGATTGAGCCGCACGATGTCTGCATCGGGGAAAAGCGTTTTCAGGGCCTTGGGCACATGCCCCGTGAAAGAGGTGAAGATCGGCTGGATGCCGAGCTCCCGCTCTCGGGAGATGATGCGCCGTTGCAGTTCCAGCTGCCCGTCGATCCACGACTGCGGCAGCGGCCCGTGCCAGGCATCGATATTGGCCATGCGGTGCCAGGGCAGATAAGAAGGCCCGGTGAAATAATTGCGTATCGTCTCGTCGTCCAGCCCGAAATCCCGCCAGACACGCTGCCAGACAGCCTCCTGGCCCGTAGTCGCCAGCGCCATCGTGACGCCGTTCAAAGCCATCCAGTCGATAAAATGTTCCCACTCGTCCCACTGCCACCAGTTGAGCGAATAGCCGTAGGTGCAATAATTCAGAAAAAAACGGTTGTCGACTCGCGCCTCGCGTTCGACCCGTCCTTCCACGACCGGTAATCGCTTCGGCTCGTCGATCTTGTCACGTTGGTACCATGTCACCGTGACACGGCAATATTCACGCAGATAGCAGTTCAGGCCGAAAGCCATCGAAATCGCCGAATTGCCGGATATCTGCAATTCGTCACCGTGCATTTCGAGCACGAAGCGGTCTCGGTCGGAGGGGACGTACGCAAACCGGATGCCGGCTCCCAACCGCGGCAGGATACGCCGGGCCAATGCGGCGGCGGCCTGCGTTTCGGTCGTATCGGAAGCCGAGGCAGAGTGAACCGCGAGCAGCGGGATCGCTGCAAACAACAGAGTAAGCAGTTTTTTCATGTTCGTATTTCATTCGGTGATGCGCAGGGCCTCGATCCGGCCTCTGCCTTCGGTTATCAGGATACGCATTTCACTGGCATTGGTCCGACGGAAGTGATAGGGGATTCCCGTCCGGGAGGAGCGTATCGGATAGCTTCCGACTGTCAGGAACTGGCCGCCCCCCGACATGAGCTGCACCTCGAAAGTGCCCTGCGAATCCTTCGACCAGCGAATCTCCACCCCTTCGGGCCGGGTATCGCCCCCGATCGGAAGGATTAACGATTCACCTTTACCAAGCGCATGCGGATAGCGGACCTCCTCTTTCGGCACCACAGGTCTCTCGCCATCGACCGTAACGGTCGCCTTCAGCCGAATATCGGTTGACGACGCTCCGATCAGCACCTCGAAATCCCCGGGTTCGACCACCCGCTCCATTTGTTCGTTCAGCAACGACAGATCCTGCGGACGTACCTGCATGGTAACGCGACGCGTTTCACCGGCCTTCAGATGCACACGGTCGAAACCGCGCAGGTTCTTTTCATAGGTAGTCACCGACGAGAGCACGTCATGGATATAGAGCTGCACCACCTCGTCGCCGTCCCGTTCGCCAGTGTTGGTCACGTCGAACGACACCCTAAAAGGCTCGTCCTGGCGGATCGTCTGCGGTTCGATCCGCAAGTCGGCATACTCGAACGTCGTATAACTCAGCCCGTAACCGAAATCATACAACGCCCCGTTGATACGAGTCTGGTTGCCGCCGGGACCCGGTGTGAGTCCACCGTCGGTATTGGCCGCAGGTTTGTAGGGGAAATTGAAGGGTATCTGCCCGACATGCCGCGGAAAAGTGACCGTCAGCTTTCCTCCGGGATTGTACGCTCCGAACAGCACCTCGTAAACTGCCTGCCCGCCGTGTGCTCCCGGATACCACGCCTCAACGATGGCATCGACATGCGCATCGGCCCAATTAATCGAGTTCGGACGTCCGTTTATCAACACCAGCACCGTAGGTTTCCCGGTCGCCTCAACCGCCCGCAGCAGCTCCTCCTGGCGGCCCGGCAGATCGAGGCTCGACCGCGAACAATTTTCGCCGCAGGTACGGGAACTGCCGCCCAGGACGACAATGGCCACGTCGCTCTCCGATGCGGCTTCCGCAGCACGCCGAATCCCGGCTTTCTCTTCGGGAGTCATCTCCTCCCGAAAAATCTCGGACAAGGGCCAGGCTGCATCGACCAGCTCGCATCCTTTCTCATAAACGATCTCGCACCGCGCGCCCAGATTTTTTTTCAGCCCGTCGAGCACCGAGGTGACCTCAACGGCCAACGGGCCGTAATGTCCCAGTGCGAATCCCCGGGTATCGGCGTTCGGTCCCAGCACGGCAATGCGGCGAATCTTCCGGACATCGAGCGGAAGCGTGCTGTTTTCATTTTTCAACAATACGATCGATTCCCGCGATGCCTGCAGAGCTACCTCGTTGTGCTGCGGGCCGTCCACCTCGCGGTCGGCTGCGGCCAGATCGGTCTGATAAGGCCTGTCGAACAGCCCGACGAGGAATTTCACACGAAGCACGTCCCGGACCCGGCTGTCCAGTAATTCTTCGGTGATAATCCCCTCCCGGAGGAGCTGCCGCAGCGGCATCACATAGGTTTCGGGGTGCCAGAAATTGCAGCGTACGTTGAGCCCGGCCTCGATACTCTGCCGCACGGCATCCAACTGGTTGACAGCCGTGTGGTGCTTGTTGTGAAGATACTCTACCGAGCCGCTGTCGGAAACGACATAACCGCGGAAACCCATCTCGTCGCGCAGGCACTCCGTAAGCCAATATCGGCTGCCCTGGATCGGGACCCCGTCGTAGTCGTTGTAACTCGACATGACCCCGAGAATCCCGGCACGCCGGATAACCTCCCGGAAAGGCATCAAATGAATGTTCTCCACCTCGCGCGGCGGCATCTGCGGATCGACACGCGACATTCCCTCACGGGCTCCTTTGTTATTGCTGTAGGCGGCGAAATGTTTGGCCGTCGAAGCGATCTGATAATCGGTCTGCATGCCCGAGGCCATCGCTACGCCGAGTTCGGCTACCAGATAGGGGGATTCGCCGAAAACCTCTTCGTAACGGCCCCACCGTTGATCGCGTCCCACGTCGAGGACCGGAGCATAGATATTCGTATAACCCAGCAATCGGGCCTCGCGGCCGACGATATATCCGGTTTTACGCAGCAGTTCGCGGTCCCAAGTGTGTCCCATACCCAGCTGGGACGGAAAATTCGTCGCCCGGTAGGCTTCTACGCCGCGGATACCCTCGTTGGTCATGTCGACGGGAATGCCAAGACGGGTTTCCTCGACAAAAAAGCGCTGTGTTTCGTTGATGGCCCACGCATGGCGCGACGCCGGCCACACCAAATCGCAATCGAGCAAGGGCTTGCCCCATTGCACGAACCCGTTGAGGTGTTCGTCGATGGCCCCCAGCCCGTCCTTCCAGAGCTGATCCTTCCAGCCGGGCGTCGGCAACGAATCCTGCAACACACGCTTATAGCCGTAGAGCGTCACCAGCTGACAGGTCTTCTCCTCAACGGTCATTTGCGACAGCAGGTCCTCGATCCGGTCGTCCAGAGCGGCCTTCGGGTCCTCGTAGACATCCTTGCGTCCGTTCTTGTTGAAATCGATCCAGCCTTTCCGGTAGATCGGATTATTCCCCGGATCATACCGCTCCGCAGGCTCCGACGCACAAACCGAATATTCCGCACCGCATGCCAGAAAGACTATCGCCAAACCCGCTGCAATCCGCTTCATCTTTTGTAAATCCATCATTGGCTATTCTTGTTTTTCGAAAATTCCCAGCCGATAACGGGCTTCGGACTTCCATATTTCGCCGCGCGAAACATTCCGGTTTTCGCAATAATCGAAATAGAGCTTGTTGTAACCGTCCTGCGGCGTATACATGCTGCAGAAGAACCGGTTCCCGGGTATCCGAGGCTCATAGTCCACTTCCACCTCTGCAAACAGTCCGCTTTCACGGCCCCAGATGCGGACCTTCCGCACATCCTGTCCCCCGACCGAAAGCGTCGGGTCCGAACGGCTTACGTCATAAACCCGTTCCGAATCGTCCATGACGAGCCGGTCGGTAATCTGCGTACCGTCGCTCAGGCTCCGGGCGATGGGCAGCATGGCCAGTTTCATGTTATCCACCTCGACCTCTTCGAGCCAGCTCACCTGTTGGACGACCGTGATTCCGTCGGCCGAGAAAGTCAATTCCTTGATGTGTTCGGCAATGGGACGATCCGTTCCGTATTCATACATCTGCGACACCTGCCGGAATTTCACCTCCCGACCGGTCCCGTTTTCGACCCGGGCAAGGTCCAACGGTTCACCGTCGAGCGACAAATCCGCCTCCGTCAACTCCTCGTAACCGTGGAAACCGCCCGTAAAGTCGGGCATCCGGCGGCCCTCCTTCAACTGCATGAATGCGCACTCCCACTCCCCGGGATAAACGAACTCCTTGCTCAGCCGATTTTCGAACATGTAATCTTCGGTCCGCTCCACATCGTAGGCCCGTGTCAGCCGCCACAACCGGGTATGCTTCGCCGGATTGAGGAAATAGTCCATATCGACTCTGATATAACGGGCATTATGGCCCGTGCAAGGCAGGAACAGGGAAACCTTCGAAGGAGTCTTCACGAAAAGCACCTCGTCTGCGGCGGTCGTCTGCGCCGAACAACTCCCCAGCAGTCCGACAGCCAGTAAAAACAATATCTTTTTCATATTAGTCCGCATAAACGGCATTTTGTTCGAGGTTGGGATTTAGATCTATCTCCAATTGCGGAACTGGCAGCCAGATCTTATAGCTTCGCCAATTGTCCTTCAGCAGGTCGATAGCGACAACCACATTGTTGGGTCCGCCCTCCGAAGGAAGTTCTTCAATAGCCTCCGTGATCTTGCCGAAACGGATCAGGTCAATCTTGCGCTTCGACTCATAACAGAGTTCGCGGCCGCGCTCCTCGAGTAGCTCCTCGATGAAATCCGAACGATAGTACGCCTCGTTGAGCTTTTTCAGCGAAACGTCGCCGGCCAGAACTCGTTCGCGAATCGGGTCGAACTGTTTGCGGGCAGCGGGCTCGTCACCTGTGAAATAGAGGGCCTCGGCATATTGCAGCCGAACTTCGGCCATACGCATCAGAGGATAGTTCATGACGCACTGGTTGGTGTTGATGCTGGAACGCTCCTTGGGGTCCGAGACCCGGAACTTGCCGGTGCACCACAATGCCGTAGAGTTTCCGGCGGCAATGCCCGACGACTCGGCCGGAACGTAATATTTGTGACCGTCGACCGTTTCCGAAGGAATCTTGTTCAGGTCGCTTCCGTACCGGTTGTTCGGATTATAAGCACCCGTGATATTGTAGTCGCGGCGCACATCCGCATTGTCATACGAACGATAGAGCTTCATCGTAGGGAACATGCGCTGGTAACTCCCGCCGACGGTTTTGGCATCGCCCACGGGGCTCAGGATGTAATAGGAAGATACGCAGTGTTTGGTGTTTTCGGCGTATTCGGCCATCAACAGACATTCCTTATACTGCGCCTCCTTCGACATTTCGTAATAGAGTTTCCGGTAGTTATTCTTGTCGAGCAGTTCATAGGGGCTTTTTTCGACCACCTCTTTCAGAACGTCGCGCGCCGCAAAGCTCATCGCTTCTTCGTCGACCCAGCCGAAATCATTCAACGGCTGGATGCCGACCAACTCCTTTCCGACATCGTAACGTTTGCAGCTGGCCAAGTAATTATAGACCGAACCCAGATAGGCGGCCGCTGTCCAACGGTTGGCGCTCGACTTGAAGATCCCGGCATCTTCCAGTTCTTCCCAGGCATATTTGAAATCGCCGATGATTTGGGTGTATACCCGCTCCAGATTGTCGCGGGCCGCCGTCGAACCGACAGCCGGCGCATCGTAGAGAGGAACGCCGCCGAACGTCTGTGCCAGGTGCAGGTAAAAGAACCCTCGCAGGAACCGTGCCTCGGATTCGTAGGCCGTACGCTGCTCCGGAGTCAGGTCGTTCTCGCCTTTCAATTGTTCGATAAGTGTATTGCAGCGCGAGATGCCGCGAAAAAACAGAATCCAGAAGTTGCGAATTTCCGCATTGTCGGTTTGATACGAACCTCGCAACAGATCGTAAAGCGTACCCGTCGAAGCCGGATTGCTTACAACCTCGTCACTACACCCCTCCAACACATAGATCAGGCCGTAATAATAAGACATCTGAGAAGAGTTGATCATGCTGTAACAACCGCTTAATGCCTGCTTGAAATCGTCTTCGGTTTTGAAGAAAGTCTCCGGCGAAGTGGTCGAATAAGGATACTGGGTCAGGAAATCGTCGATGCAGGAAGAGGAGAACAGACCTGCCGTCAACAGCGACGCATATAATAATAATCGTTTCATATTCTTTGATCCTTGGAAATTAGAAAGTGATGTTTACGCCTGCCATATAGTTCCGGGTACGCGGATAGGAAGTCTGGTCCAGGGCCCGCAGGAACTTCTCGTACGAGCGCACCTCGGGGTCGAGCCCCGAATACTTGGTGAAAGTATAGACGTTGTCGACGAGCAGGTACACGCGCAGTTTGCTGATTCCCGAACGGCCGAAATACTTCCTGCCGAAAGTGTATCCGACATTCAGATTTTTGATGCGCAAATAGGAACCGTCCTCCACATAGTAGGTGGAAACCTGCTGATCGGTCTGGTTAAGAAGCCGTGCATAGACGTTCGATCCGTTCTCGGGGGACCACCGTCCTGCCCACGCCTTGGTCGAGAGATTGTTGATATTATTGTTCAGCGAGGGTTCCAGCTGGCGGCGGAAGGCATTGAGTATCTTGCCGCCGTAGGAACCGTCGATGAAGACGCCGACGTCCAGGCCGCCGATGCGGAACTCGTTGTTGATACCGAAATTGAAGAGCGGATTGGTGTCGCCGATGGCCGTCCGGTCGTTGGTGTTGACGACGCCTTCGCCTGTCAGATCGCGGTATTTGCGGTCGCCCGGTGCGACCGTCTTACCCTCGAACGAGGGCACTCCTTCCTTGAGCGTATATTTGAACCGGTTCATATTCTCCGAGGTGATGAACGAGGGATCGACACGGGTCCCCGTATCGGGATCGGTCCAGTCGAAATCCGAGAGCTGGTAATTGCCGTCCCAGATATAACCGTACACCACCCCGATAGGCTCTCCGACAACGACGCGGGCGATCTCCTGCCCCGAGAACGAACCGTAATTCTGGGATACGGGGAAATAACGCTCCTGACCGCCCAGCGAGATAAGCCGGGTCTTGTTCGTATCGAAGTTCACGGTCGTCGTCCAGCCGAATTTCTTATGATTGATGTTCTGCGTGGTCAGCGTAAACTCGAAACCCTGGTTGGTCATGCGACCGAGGTTTCTCCACTGTTTCGAGTAACCCGATTGCGAGGGAATACTGGCATTGTACAACATGTCGCGCGTGTCTTTGAGGTAGTAGTCTGCGGTCAGGGAGATGCGGCTTTTGAAAATATCCAGGTCAAGGCCCACGTCGTATTGGTAGGTCGTTTCCCATTTCAGCCCGGGATTTCCCGAATTGGTGATGGCCATGCCGTAATTCAGGCTGCCGTTGGATGCGTAATAACTCGATCCCATTTGCGAAAGGTAGGAATAGGAGGTGATACGGTCGTTGCCCGTAATACCCGCACTGGCACGGAACTTAAAGTTGTTGATCGCCTTGACCTCCTTCATAAATCCTTCCTTGTCGATGCGCCAGGCTGCCGCCAGCGACGGGAAATAACCGACACGGTTGTTTTTGGCGAAATTCGAGGAGCCGTCGACGCGCATGTTGACCGTCAGGTAATAGCGATTATCGAAATTGTAGCTCAGCCGGGCGAATGCCGAGGCGCGGTTCGTCTGGTAAACGTTCGAACTCCACGATTGGGGCGTCAGGCCTTTGCTAATGTCGAAAACTCCTGTGCTTTGGTCTTCGAAATTGTCGATGCGGGTCGAAGAGTTTTCATAATGGTAACCATTGATCTCGACACCGGCCAACGCTCCGAAATGGTGGACTTTATTGAAACATCTCGTATATTCGGCCGTCGCGCTGAGCGTATAGCCGAGCGTTCCGGTATTGGTGATCTGCGAACGTCCGTCGGTGCTGCGTCCCCAGCGGCTGCGCGAAGAGTAGAACTCGCTCAGTTTCGAATTCGTATCGGAGAGCGAGCCGCTGACACGGATACGCAGATCGGCGATCGGCTTGTACTGCACGTAGACATTGCCGAGCAGCCGGTCGAACAATGAACGCTTGTAGACTTCGTTGGAGATCATCGAGGTCAGGTCGACATAGTCGGCGTATTCGCCGGCCAGCTCGCTGGCCGTGTACAGGATAACGGGACGTTCGGTGTACATCATCTGGACGATGCCCGTGTAACCGCCCGTGCCGGAGACTCCGCCGCTGCTCATGGCACCCTTGTTGTCCACCCGTCCGAAAGTCGCGGAAATGCCCGCCGAGAACTTCTTGTTGATCTCGTGATCGACCTTGATACGGCCCGAATAGCGTTGGAATCCGTTGCTCTCGATGATACCTTGCTGGTCGTAATAGCCCAGCGAGGCGGAGATTCGGGTCTTGTTCGCAACGGTATTCAGCGAAACGTCGTAATTCTGCATGAACCCCGTGCGGGTCATGGCGTCCTGATAATCGAAAGTCTGCAAGCCGTCCCTGGCCACATTGCGCGGTACCACGCCGTTGCCGTCCTGATAGTCTTTGCCCCAGATCTCCTTGTCCGAACCACGTGCGAATTTGTAGTCGACATATCCCTGTCCGTCGAGCACATCGAACTGTTTGGCAATCTGTTGCACGCCGAAATACATGTTCAGATTGATGTCGGTCTTCAACGAGGAACTGCCGCTTTTGGTCGTAATGATGATAACACCGTTGGCGCCGCGCGCGCCGTAGATGGCGGCCGCCGAAGCGTCTTTCAGCACGTCGATCGACGCGATGTCGTTGGGGTTGATCGATGCGAGCGGGTTATAGGTGTTCTGGCCGCCACCGGCCGAAGAGGTCGCCACTTCGCCTTCGTTCACGTCGATCTGCATACCGTCGATGACATAAAGCGGCGCCGTACCGGCATTCAACGAATTGGTGCCTCGGATGGTGATATCCACGCCGGCTCCGGCCTCGCCCGACTGCGTCGTGACACGCACGCCGGCCATACGGCCTTGCAGAGCAGAGGTGAAATCGGTCGATCCGGTCTTCATCAGCTCGTCCGAACGCATGGCCGCCACCGATCCCGTCAGGTCTTTGCGCGGGACGGCGCTGTAACCGATGACTACCACCTCGTCGACCGAGCGGATCTCTTCCTGCAAGGTAATGTCGTAATGCGTTTTTTGGGGCTGGATATTGACTTCAGCAGTCTGATAGCCGATGAATCGGACCTGCAACATTCCGGCATTCATCCCTTTGATCGTGAATCGTCCGCGGGTGTCGGTCGTAGCGCCCGCCTGCGTCCCGGCAACGACGACCGTCGCGCCGACCACCGGGCTGCCGTGTTCGTCAGCGACCGTACCCGTGATCTGCGGAGCGTTCTGTTTCTGCTGCGCCGACGTCTCGGAACACAAACCGGGAGCCAGTAGCCACGCAGCGATAAAAAACAGCATGTATACAAACTTTTTCATAGATTTCCGAATATTAGTAGTTTTTGATAGTCGAGCCTCCGGATCACTTGTCGAAACAATCCATAATGGCGTAAACATTCCGGTTCAGACGGCCTACACCCTCAAGGAATCCGAGCCAGGGGTAAAATTTTGCTGAAACCAGTCCTCGGTTGCTATTGTTATCAGCCGTACTTGTAAAAGCATCGTCATAAGCGAAATAGGTCCATCCGACGCAATTGTCGGCTTCGAGCAGCCCGAGACAAAAATTTTGGTAGAAATCGCCGCGGGCGATTTGCGACGGCACCACCCAGCCGCCTCCGCTGAGGTTGTTGTAGGGTGTTCCATCGTAATTGGCGTCCTCGCCCTTTACATAGAATTCGGTGACGAAAAACGGACGGTCGCCGGTCCACGCGCGGAACTCTTCCAGAAAATCGGGCTCGGGAGTCCAGACCCCGTAATAATTGATCGTCACCACATCGCAATACTTGGCGCAAGCTTGCAACGTCTGTCTGTCGTATTTGCCGTTACTGTGCAGACGGCTGCCGAGGATCAGGTGGTTGCGGTCGTATTTGCGGATAACGTCGCGATACTGTTTGTAATACTTTTCGGCGACGCGCGAGCGGAACTCGTCATAGGCATCCGAAAGCCCGAGTCGGACGACATCCGCCGTCTTCGTGACGGTCATGACCTCGGCACGGTTCAGTCCCTTTTCGACGACGAACGCCTCGGCATATCGGCGGGCTGCCGCCGCATCGGGCAGGGCGAGAAACTTATGCAGCAGCACATCCTGATTGCCGTACCGGTAGTCCCACCCGCGGAAGCCCAGTTCGTTGTCGAGCTGGTAACCCAGCATATAGGGATCGTCGGCGACCTGTGCGCATATCTCGCGGGTCTTCTCGTCGAGATAGGTTTCGTAACGCTCCTCGAAGATCAGGTTCAGCCGGTTCATGTCGTTATCGGTGTCATCGTAGGTCCACGACAGGTTCCGGGCATCGTCCCACATGAAGGAACGCAACATATTCAGAGCTACGGAGTGCGAGTTTTTCCGGCCTTCGGCGGGATTCAGTATCCGCTCGTTTCGGGCGTTCAGCTGATACTGCGGCCGTACGCCCGTGAAATCGGCATGGTTGAATCCGTAGGCGAGCAACAGTTCTGCCGTTTCGGCGGCCCAGTCTTCCGCAGATGCGAAACGGCTGCTCTCGGGGTAAGCGACGTTTTGGGTGCCTCGGATGATATTTACCCCGCCTTCCGGATCGATGAAAACCCAGCGGCGTCCGACACGGCCCAACCGGAAATAGCCTTCCGTACCTTCGATACCCGTCGCCGTTATATCCGTACGACCTCCCCAAGCTGTCACCGCCGGAGTTGCGGGCCGGCAGCCTACGGCAACGATCCGCGATGTCGTCTCCGTCCACTCTGCATCGCCCGGCTTCTCCTTGTACTGCCCGTTTTTGCTTTCCAGTACGAGATGGTCCGTAAAAACCTTTTTATGGTCGGATTCAATATCGTATTCTGTGGTACACCCCGTCGCCAAACCGACGGCAAGCAACGCCACGTTCAAAATGAAATAGTTCGGATTCATTATGTTTTCTGTTTGTCGATGAATGTATTATCGAGTCTCACGCATGCAACGCACGGTCCGACCGTTGCCGTGGCCTGTATTGAAATTATTATTTACCGTGCCGTTCTTGACTTGCAGCTGGTGCGAATTGTTCGATCCCCGGGTGACGCTTCCGGTATAATAGTAGCTGTCGGCCCCCATGCTTGCCAGCGAACCGCCCGAGTTGATCTCTCCGGCTGCGGGGAAGAAGACGCCTGCGGTGTCCGAACTGCCAGCCCGGAAGAAATAACCGTTCGAGTAATTGCCGACCACCCAAGTCGTCGAGAAGGCCGTAAAAGCGTCGATCGTCGGCACCATATATCCCACCGGACACGGATCGTAGATGGTCTTCACGCCATACGGCCGGGCATTCGTCGCCGCATCGACCTTGTTGCCGTCTGCATTGCCCCAAAGATCGAAATTATGCGTTTCCAGCCAGTCCGTCGTGCTGTTGGATTTATAATAGGTATCGGGAGCCGTAATGCCCGAAGCCACGGTTATGCCGTAGCCTTTTCCGAATCCTCCGTTCGCCGTCACGATGCGGGCAACCTCGTTGTTGTCGCCGTCGAACCGGACGAAAGCCGGCCAATTGCCGGAGGTGTACGGGCTCACGAAGGGGTCCTTGCGGCCCCACTGGTACTTCATGCCGCAGTAACAGAGCGGTTTGTAATAAGAGTTCGATGCCACGCCGTGCTGATAAACCTTCGTTGTGAACGATTTTCCGGTAGGAATCGTTTTCGACTCGTCGGTATATTGGATGACGGTGATCTCACCCACGCGTTTCTTGGGGAATCTGATCGCATCTCCGTCCAGCCGGCACATCGCACCTAAATTGCGGTCCATCAGCGGGAAGCGGTTCAGTCCTTGTGCCACGGCTGTTTCATTGGTGTTCGCGTTGACGATCACGTCATCGGCGTTCAGTTCATCGGTAAACCAGATCTGCCACGACCAGACGATCCGTCCGGCTCCGTCGCAGAGCGCGATGACGGCATTGCACGGAACGACATAATCGCTAGTCGTGAATTCGATGGCCGAACCGTCGTACTTCACGTCCGTAATCTGGTTGACGCACTCCTGCCAGAGCACGCGGGCCGACACGCCGCCCGACAAGGCCGCCGAAGCGATCTCGGACCCGTTGTAATCAGTGAATCCGGCGCCTTCGAGAACTCCGGCATCGCCGTTCCCCATTACCCGGGCATCGAAACGGTAGGTGCCCGGTGCATGGACCATATAGGTGTTGGCCGTCCCGTCGGCCGAAAGATCAGTGGTGGTTTCCACGCGATTTTTTTTCAAGGGATTGAGATTCGGCAGCACCATCACGTCGATATCGGCGGCACCTTTGCCACTCGTCCGGCTGAGCACGATCCAGTCGGGAGCCGCGGCTTCCCAGAAAGCATCTTCGGATTTCGTCTCGCCGTTCTCGTATTCGAGGTCCACCTTGCTCTCAGCGATTCGGATACCCTTGATGCCCGTAGACTGGGTTTTGTTGGCGCCGAGGTAAATAAGCTGTTTGTTGTTGGCCGTTTCACCGATAGCGCCCGAAGTGACATCGAAGGTGTAATCCTGCCGGATGGGACCCGGCGAGAGGCTCAGAGAGAGTTTATTGACAGTTCCCGGTTTCAGGTCCGTCGCCTCGCAAACCGAAAGTTCGAGCGAGCTTTTGGTCGTACTGCCCGAAACCGAAAGATTCACTCCTGCAAGTTTCGCAGGAAGCACGACCGCACGGGCCTGATAGAGCTTGCCTTTCTCCATCGTGAGTCCCTCGCCGAAATCGAGAGTCACACTGTTACCGGTCGTTGTCCGCATATTGACCGTCGTAGTCGCGGCGTCGAGTTTGTAGGGACCGGTGAGCCCCTTGCCGGTCCCAGTTCCGACGGTGGTCAGAGAAAGCGTTTTCAGCACGAAATCGCTGGTTGCCGAAAGTTCCAGATCCAGCAACGAGAGTGCGGGAGAGAGTTCCAGTTCGACGCGCTTTTCTCCGGCCGACTCCTTCACGACGGCCAGCGCACTGCTGACCATGTATTTTTCGATTCCGTCATTCACGAACTGTGTTTCGGCCAATTCGAGAGACAGTCCCGACGGATCGGATTCAGACGTTTCCGACAACGCCTGGGAGGGGGCTATCGCATAAAAGATATGCGACCGGCGGCCGTACTCCCATTCCTGTTCGGCCGAGAACTCGGCGACGGAAGCGTCTGTCTCCGCCGAATTCCGGGCATAAGTCGTCCACGCCTTCGTCGGCGTATAATAAAGGTCTACGGCATCGTCCGTATTCCATCGAAGGCAGTACGGTTCGCGTTCCTCATCCGCATACTCCAGGGATGCGTTCTTCACCGTTGCACGGGTTTCGACCGTATAGGTACCTTCTGGACCGAAATCATCCGGTTCGATACAGCTACCCGTCAGTAACGATACAACGACAAACAGGGTAAATTTTTTAATCATAGATTTTAGGTTTAGGTTGAATTCCGTTCGGTCGGACTTTCATTGTTCCGACGTTACAAATTAATTATTTTTCCGCCGACCCCGAGGGGTAGAATCGTTCGTATCTGGGGGTAATTTTTCATGGTCGGATAAAATACCGACATCTGCATTTCGTTTTGCCAAAAAAGCGAAATTTCGCCGAAGGCGTAGGGTAATTTTGAACGAATTTACGGGTAATTTCGACCGCCTGAAAAAATAATTCCGATTTTCTCCGGAATCCTTTTTTTATCGAAAACAAGTATCTAAATTTGCGTATGACCCTCTTTGAAACCATTCACCGCAAGCTTCTGAAACTGCTGCTGCCGATTTTATGTCTGATTCCAGGCCCCTTGTCGGCAGCTTCGTTCCGATTTATCCGTGTGAGTCGGCTCGAATCGTTTTCCAACAGCTCGGTCTTCTCAATCTATCAGGACGGGTTGGGAGCCATATGGCTCAACTCCAATTACGGGCTTTACCGCTACAACGGCACATCGCTCGACTTTATGCAAAAACCGATGCCCATGCGTCCCCTCTGCGGCAACGGCGGCGAGCGGATCTATGTCTGTTCTTACGATGCTATTCTGTGCTACGACATTCGCACGAACCGTTCCCAGCGGCTTCGTTCTCCGGAAATCGACTATCCGAACTGTGCCTTGTATGCCGAAGAGGGGCAGTTGTGGGTCGGATCGGGCAACCGGATTTATGAACGCTGCGGCGACTCGCTCCGCGTGTGCTACAGTCTGCCCCGTCCCCATACATCCGTCACCGCCCTCTGCCGTTCACAGGCAGGGACCCTGCTGGCCGCAACGTCCGAAGGCGGACTGTACGAAATAGACGGCGACGGCGAAATTCATAGCCGCATGGCCGTCGCCGGAAACATCTGTACGCTCTACCCGGACAGCAGGGGTGATCTCTGGATCGGAACGATGGACCGCGGCTGCTGGCGGCTCGGCAGCGACTATGCGGTTGCCGGACACTACCACCGGGAGGCTTCCGGTGGTATGCGGCTAAAAAACAACCTGGTCCGGACCTTCTGCGAAGACCACAAAGGAAATCTTTGGATCGGGACAATGAGCGGCGTAGACCGTCTCGGAACAGACCGTTTGTGCTGCACGGACGAGTTGGGGGCCCTCGGCGAAAGTTCGGTATGGAGTCTTCGGGCCGACAATCAGGGCGGTATCTGGGTCGGCACGTTCTACGACGGAATCTACTACTGCAACTCCGACAACTATCCGTTCACCCCGATCCTGCTCCCGGCCGAACGCAAGGTAAAGCTCATCAACGCCATGGTCGAGGACAAACGCGGAGACTTGTGGATATTGACCGACAAGTTCGGCATGTTTCGCCAATCGGCACACGACGGACAGATCCGTTACATTGCGGGCAGCGGCAGTCACAAATTCAAATCCGCCTGGTACGATGCCGAAGAAGATGCCATTTGGGCCGGGTCCTACATGGGAACGTTGCGCAAGTACGACATCGCGGCCCAGAACTGGTCGGACTACATGTTCCGCAGCGAAGACGGCACAAGCGGCCCCGAAACCGTTAACGACATCAAATGTCATGACGGCAGGCTTTATCTGGGAACCACACACGGTGTGCTCGTGTTCGACAAACGGAGCGCACAAGTGGTCCGCGACCCGATCAAAGGTTACAATGGGATCGTCTTCTCACTGGCGTTCGACGCCCTGGACCGATTGTGGATCGGCGGCATAGGCGTCCGTATCCTCGACCTTACAACCGGACACATGACCCGTTACGCCGGCCATGACAGCAATAGTTTGAATTTCATCAAGCTTTTCTGCGACCACGACGGCTGCATGTGGGGTGCCAGTCTCGGACAAGGATTCATTCGTCTCGACATGCAGCAGGAAGTGCGCTATATGCAGGAAAACATCGGTCTGGCTGACAATTTCACCAGTTTCATCGGCGAGGTAAATCCTGACGTCCTGCTCATCGGCACGAACAGCGGTCTGTCGCTGTTCAATACCCGAACCAATCGCTGTTACAACTATAATCACAACAACGGGCTGAGCATCAGCTCGGCCCGAAGCGGTTGCATTCTCAGACGCGCTAACGGCGATATCGTGATCGGGGGCATCGACGGTATCGAGACCCTCACGCCCTCACAAGTCGAGTTCTCCGACGACAGCATCGACATCGCCTTTGACCGTCTGATCGTCAATAACCGGCGGATCTATCCGGGTATTCCCGACGACAGACAGCCGATTCTGCAACAAGAACTGCCATTCACGCAGAAACTTGTGTTGCAGCACCGCCAGAGAAACCTCTCGGTAGAGCTGGCTTCGTTCGACTTCGAAAAAGTTTATCCGATCTTCTACGAATACATACTTGAAGGTTACGACAACGAATGGACACTTTTTTCGCCCGAACATCCGATCGTCTACATGAACCTGCCGCCCGGCGATTACCGACTGTGTGTACGTGCCGCACATTCCAAATTCGGCAACGACCATACGCAGATCATGCTTCCCATCGAAATCCGCGCCGTCTGGTATGCCACACTGCTGGCCCGCATATTCTACTGCATCACCGGTCTGACTCTGCTGGGCTGGTTGCTATATGCTTTTTACTCACGGATGCTACTGGCTGAACGACTGAAACAGAAGGAGGCCGAGAACTTGGAACGCATGCGCTTTTTCATCAATATTTCGCATGAACTACGCACGCCGCTGACACTTATCATCGGACAACTCGAACTTTTCTTCCGCAACCATGGACACTCCACCTCTGGGATTGAGAACATTGAGAATACCTATCGGAACGCCTTGAACATGCAGCGGATCGTATCCGACCTGCTCGATTTCGAGAAGCAGAATCAGGGGTATACGAATATCGCTGTTTCGGAAACGGACCTCGGTGCATTCATCGCCGATATCCGGGACTCGTTCGCACAATATGCCAACTACCGCAACATTCGTCTGGAACTGCATCTTCCTGCCGAGACGGTGATCGCGAGCATTGATCAGAAACAGATGGCGCGAGTATTTTCCAACCTGTTGATCAATGCGTTCAAATACACGCCCGACGGCGGGCGCATCGATATCGGTATCCGCATCAAAAACCACCGTAAGGAGGACGATACCATTACGATCACCTTTGCCGACACAGGATGCGGCATCTCGGAGAAAGCCCTGCCGCACATCTTCGACCCCTTCTACCAAGACACCTCGACAACCTCGCGCGACCGCCATAATTACGGTACAGGCATCGGACTGGCCTTGAGCCGGGGTATCCTCGAACTGCATCATGGAACTCTGACCGCACAAAACAATCGGAACGGTGGCGCGCTCTTTACCGTCACGCTCCCGTCCGGCCAAAAGTGGTATGTCGGCGACGACAAGGTTACATTCGTTGAACAATCCCGGTCGGAATGCGCCACAGTGCCTCTGCCGTCCCGCACCCATACTCCCGTACCCGTCGCCGGGGATGCTTCGGAAAAAGGCTATAAGATGCTGATCGTCGAGGACGATGCTGAACTGCGGACCCTGCTGTATTCCATTTTTAAGCAGGACTACCGGGTCTGCGAAGCCTCCGACGGCGCCGAAGGGTACAGCATGGCCAAAAAACTGCAACCCGACATCGTCATCAGCGACGTAGTGATGCCGGTGATGGACGGTCTGAGCCTCTGCGGCAAACTGCGTCAGGACCTCGAAACATGTCACATCCCGATCATACTGCTGACCGCCCAGCCCTCGACCGGCCTCAGTCTCGAAAGCATCAACCAAGGAGCTGACGATTATATTACCAAGCCGTTCAACATCAACCAGCTCGAAGCGCGCTGCCGCAACCTGTTGGAGAATCGGCAACGAATGCGCCGGAAATACAGCCGTTCGATCGCAAGTTCCGATATAGTGACCACCAACGATAAAGACGCTAATTTCCTGGCAGCTGCAACCGAAGCGGTCGAAAAAAACCTCTATAAAGAGGATGTCAACGTCCAAATGCTGTGCCGCGAACTGAACGTCAGCAAAACGATTCTGACCCAGAAGATCAAGGGCATTACGGGGCACAGCCCGGGAGAATTTATCGAAATGATTCGGTTCAAAAAGGCCGCGATGCTGCTCTGTGACAGCGAGCGGCTGATTTCGGAGGTTTCTTACGAATTGGGATTCAGCTCTCCCAAATATTTCACGATTCGTTTCAAAAAACAGTTCGGCCAGACACCGACGCAATTTCAGAAGGAACACGCCGTGTCGAAGCAATCCGAATAGACGACCAGTATGATTCTTGTATCTTCTCAGAATATCGTATCTTGCAGAAAGTTATTTGAAATGCGGCATTTGATCGCAATAGGCCGAAACAGGACAGTTGCCTTCTCGTTACCTATTCTCCTGCGCAAAAAAAACAACGACTTGACTTATAATGTAGTTACATCTATTTAGCCCCACACCTCACCCGGGAGGAGCCCTGTATTACAATAAGGAAAAGGTAGACAGAAATGAGGCCGAAGTACTTCTTTGGCACAAAATGTCGGAACCGTTCGATAAATACGGACGGTTGGATATCGACGCTTGCATGGTATCTAATAAAGTTTGTTTACCATACTTCAGGGGACCGTCCATTAGTCATAACAAAGGTTATGGTATCTTGTAATTGTGCATCCCCAGTATGGCCGAAAGAGCCTCTTCAACTCGGTGTTAGATACACATCGTCAGGTTATTTCGATCCGCATAATAAAACAGTAAAGGCTGCCAGCTGCATTTTTGTTTTTTCCAATGCCGGTGAAAAACCTGAGATAATACGAATTGAAGCGATAATATCTCACAAATGGAAAATTTACTCTCGTTATAACTTCAAATTTTCTCCTACGCTTCCGTCCTTTACGCTACTATTGGTTACTCCAGATTTTGACTTGTTGAACTTGTAGGCAATGTTGAACGTAAAGTAGCGTCCGAAAGAGCGTGTCCAAATGTTCTGGATATAATTCGAATACATGGCAGTTTTATAACCGAAGTTACGATTCAGGATATCGTAGGCCGTAAAACTGATGTCGCCTCTCCGTTTGAGGACTTTGCAGCCGACGGCAACGTTCAATATCTGATTATTGAGGCCATAGTTGTTTCCACCGAAATGCTTGTAGTAAGACAGTGAATAGGTTGCGTTGAAATAAAATCGTTTGAAGATATTAATAAACTCCGTACTGACCAAAGCCCCTTGTTGGAAATACTTATCGTCCTGTCCGATATTATTGGACGAATAAATGTAAGAAGTTCGTGTTCCGACTGTGAATCGGAACGAACGAGAAACGTTCGTTTTCATACTTAGGTTCAGTTCTGGAGTATAACTTTGGGTGCGGTTGAGTGCATCTTCCACGAACGAGGGCGTATTGTCATAGTTGAAAATTACGTTGACAGTAAGTTGCGATTTGAGTTTGCGTAATGGTCGAATCCATTTGATATCCGCACTGGCCATCCATAGACCGTCCACGTTTTCGTAGGTTGTAAGCGTACTTTGCGCCGGAACCGTATAATCCCATTCCGGAAGGTAGGTAGCCACCGTGAAAAAAGTGCGCTTGTAAGCGATCACATTGTTCGTTTTCTTTGCCTCGAATTTCACGGATATGTTGTTGTTTGCCTTGCCGAACATAGTGGAATATGTTGAAAGCAGGCAATGTGTATAACTTTGGTTCAACTTCCGGTTTCCGGCCACCAACATATAAAGGTTCGCATCGTCCAAACGGGGACGGAGTTGTTCGATAGACGGTAGCAGAACTCCTGTCAGGTATTGAACGATCAATTGTCTTGTCATCTTTGACGACATGAACGATATGCTTGGTAAAAAGGCATTGAACCTCTTGTTGTAGTTGTTGTTATCCGGAAAGCGTTCGTCACGATTAACTCCAGTGGTTGAAAAAGCTGATTTGATATTAAGGTTCGCTTTGATTTTCGGAAAGGTAAGCCCTAACTCGACAACCGCTTTATGGGTATTATAGTCGTTAGTGAAATTGTAGGTATTGGTCGCATCGATCATACCATGCCCAACATCAGCCAAATCAAGCGATGTCTTTTTTTGGTGGCTCTTTTCCCATGTATATTTATAAGCGAAGTCCAGATAGTTATATTTTTCTTCAGATAACATAATTTTCTTGATAATATCCACCGTTATCTTTCGGCTCAGTCCGTCTGAGATGGAGCTTAGTTCACGCCGAGTGGCTGTCGAAGTCAGCGTGTCCATACGGAACCCGCGCCCATCGTCGTTGGATATGTCGAAATTACACTCTACATAAACTCTCGAAATATTCCACTGCAAGCGGTCTGAAATAGCGTATCGGCTTTGCTTGTTGAAATTCCGGGCCCTGCCACCGACTGGTGTTCCGCCGTCCACGATACTTGCGTAAGAGTGGTAGGTGTCCGAATGGTTGTTTTCAAATTGCATGTGATGATCAAGACTGAAACGCCCCAATAAAAGTTCAGGATGGCTGAACTCCAAATCTACGTGGTGCAATCGATTCGCCGAAGAGTACTGAGAGGTATCGGCATATAACCGGGAAGTGTAATCCGATGAGGGGAAATAACGCTGTTCCGTAATGTTTTCGGAACGCATATAGTTATCGCTAAATGTATAATATCCTCGTAAGTGGATAGGAGAGTATTCTCCCATATTCCAATTCTTTTCCATCCCAATGTTGGCATACGTTGCCCGGTCGTAGCTCATCTTCGGACTTTTAACAGCAATAATATCGGCTATCTTGTTCGATTTTCGATTGATATTATTGAAAAAGGCATTGGCAGACAACAACAAACTTTCCGAAAAGAAATTGGCCGTTGTGCCAATCCCGTAGCGGTTAAGATTCCCCTTGTTTCCTTCGTTTAGGTCAGCGCCGTAGCTGGCTAGAAAATGTCCCGTCGTGGCTTGGATCAATTTGCTCTTGGTTTCGATGTTAAACACGCGCCGCATTTCATCACCCTTGCGACGTTTACGACGTGAGTTATCGTCCGCATACTCGTCATAGACTCGGATTTTCAAAACATCGTTCGCCAGCAGATTCTGAAGCGCTACCATCGGGTCATTTCCAAAAATCAGTTTCCCGTCCACATAGGTCCGGGAAATATCCTTACCCATGACACTCACGCCATTCTCCGAAGTCAGCACTCCGGGTAACTGCTCCACGATCTTAATCGTCTCATCACCCTCAAACGTTCGCACCGCGGCGGCATGGTAGACCAATGTGTCCCCTTTAATCGTAAGCACCGGAACATCCCCTTTGACCGTTACCGATTCGATCTCCTGCGGCGCCTCCTGCATAGTCACCTCCACTTCGGTTGTTTCACCCGGTTTTACTTTTACCTCCTCAATTACATCTTTGTAAGACACATGCGAAAACCGCAGGACGACTCGGCCAGTCGTTACCTTTCTGAACCGGAAAACTCCATTGACAGTTGTTGTGTATAAGGTATCTTTGGCCGAATAGGCTTCAACGACAACGCCGTCGACATAAGTTTGTGCCACCCCTATGCCAGCCAAATATCCTTTAGTCAGCAATTTCCCAGTAATTGAGCCCGATGTAGATTGAGCCACAGACAATATAGGGAAACAACAACAACACAATATGCCAAAGTTTTTGCACATAATTAAAAATAGGGTTATATCCTCGAAAAATCATATAACGCAAAATTAAAATAATTAATAGAGAAAACAAATAGAGTCAGCATCAATATGTTGGGAAAGTAAAAAAGAGGAAAATTTTTCATTTTCCTCTTTCCCGATTGTATTAATCTCAATAAATGTCCGAAATGCTGTAATTTATGATATCATCCAATGTTTGTTTGGACAGTCAAATGTTTGACAGGATTAAGTATTAATCCAATACTTCGCCAGAAGGAATTAATTGGATAGTACCGAAATTCGTCCCTTCATATTTAACTTCCAAGGGTTTATAACCTATATATGAAATTATCAACACATCTCCTGGTTTTACATCAATGCACACATTTCCATCAATATCGGTCATTGCGCCACGTAACGTTCCTTTAACTTGAACCGACACACCGATCAAAGGCTCTCCCGCTTCATCTACTACCCTGAAACAAACTCGCTGTGTTTGTTGTGCAACAGCCGGGGTAATAGCATTCTGGGCTATGATAATAGACGAAAAAGCAACTGACGTAATGAGAACGGCACAAATTGTTAAGATAATTCTTTTCATAATGTTGAATTTAAGTTAGAAATAATGTGTTTTCCCAAATTTAATACATAAAAAATGAATATGCTAATATAAAATTTTTTTGCAATAAACAAAAAATACACGTATTTTTTATACGGTTACATTTATCTGCAATAATCTTCCGATATATTCTGTGTTTCGTTTATCGATTCGGCGCCGTTCCAAATCTATATCATGGAACACTCGTGCGATAACTCCGACCGCACGCTGCTCAATACGCTTTTCGAGCATAAGAACTGCGTATCGATCAAACCGTTCTACTACGAAAAACCGGATGGCTCGGACAACTATATCGAAATTATACAGAATATTTCGCGCAACTTCAACGACATGCGGCTGATGCGCGACCGGGTGGTGAACAAGACCTATTGCCGGCCGCTCGTTCCACAACCCTGATGATTCGGTACAGAACCGGCAACGATGTAAAGTCGTTGCCGGTTCTGTTGACCTAAGAAATGAATCTTCTTTATTCGCAAAAATGGCCATCCTCTGAAAAGCACCAATGAGGCCATTCTTCAACTACTTTCCCCAAATCTACCTCTACCGTATGTTGAATGTATTTATCCGACTGACCCGCCGTCTCCCAATCATAATGAACACAGGATTTTGACTCGCTCAAATAAAAAACGCCGAAAATGGCATCGCAGTAATAGCACCCGTACGACGAGTAACTATCCTGTACCGTTCTGCTATACCTTTGTTTTATCGGTCCTACCTTTATATCTTTACCTTTGACGCTTTCAAGGAATCGCTGCACTGCTGCCTGAATTTGCGGACTTTTGTCAATATCTTCATCCCACATACTTCCTGTCATTTCATGCTCTTTGTCGCAAACAGTATAGAATTTCGGGTAGACGGTATAGCCGTATTGGGGCTTTTTGCATTTCCAACATTCGTATCCGAAAAAAGATAGATACTTCTTGCTTGGGTTTTAACCTAATATGTCGACAGAACCTCAATTTGCGGTTCAACAATGCGGCAACCAAGGCTTTCAACGGCATTTGTCGCTGTCCCACTTGAACGATTATATTCAAATGTTCATCTTTGTATATTTTGAACGCGGGAATATCCTTGTTCGTTACGAGGCTTTTATCGTAATCCGTCATTTCTTTAGGGGGTATGCGTAAAAACCAGCAACCTCTTACGTCCGATTCTTTGTAGCGCTTTTGGCGATATTGAGTCTCTTCGTATGATTGTCGGCTCCATTGAACCTCGAAAGCGATTCTTTTCCGACCTTGTACAGCCAGGACATCCGCTCGCCAATCGTTTTCCGAGAATTCGGAAACAGCCTCCCAACCGCTTTCCCGGCAAGCTTCGATGATCGTGACTTTCGCTTTGAGGTGTTCCGGAGATTCGGGTTTCCAGTTACAAGGACAAGCGGATTTGGAGTGAACAAAATGCTTTAACCCTTTACGACTTATTCGCAGATACCCCTCTTGTTCGCAACAAGGCAATGTCAAGACGGATTTTTTACTTTTCAGCTCCATCTTCAAGTTATTCCATTCATCATCCGGCAAATCAATGGAAATAAATTCTTTTTATGTAAGCACGTAAAGGCATAATTCATTGAATTACTCATTCAAAATTAAATAATTATCACCCAAAGAGCAAGTTGTAATATCCAGAATTTGCAGTATTATCATTTTTCCGTCCTCCGGCCAGCAAAGGTAGACACGGCTCACAACACGGCAAGGCCATGAAGGTCTTACCTACTGTCGTTCGCCATGCCTCGTCTTTCTTTGCTGTCCGGGCGTTCCGGGCTGTGTAAAATATGAATGTTATAAAACCGCTCACAAAACAGATCATCTCGAGATTCGAGAATCATTCGTTCCGCTCCCAAGAGGAGAAAGGCTTCAAGGCCAAAGTGCTCGTTAAATATTTCAATTCCTGCGGTGCCGGAACATGGCTTGTCACCGAGGCCGAACGGGAGGGAGAAGATTGACGGCTTTTCGGATATTGCCACATACACGAATGGGAATGGGGCTATCTGATGCTCTCCGATTTGGAATCGTTACGGCTACCGTTAGATCTGACTGTCGAACGGGACATTCATTCAACCGGGAAAACGGTAAGGGACTTTTTGCTTTGAGAATCGTCTGTTTAATCGATAAAGTTTAGTATAGCACCAGGTAATCAATAGAGCGAGCAGGAGGTTATATCTCCTGCTCGCTGCATTATCTCGTTGCTTGAACATAGTGACTTTCCAACAACCTGTAAATCTCGGACTGAGGATAAAGTATCTTTCCGCCGATGGAAGTGTACGGTATCTGCCTGTTATCACGATAATTCTGCAAGGAACGCTTGCTGATACCGAAAGTACTGCGGACCTCCTCGCCAGTAAGATAAACCTCGTTGCCGATTGCGGGACGGTGCGTGTCGATCAACATATCCATAACTTTGATGGCATGGATGATATGCCGGCGCAGTTCTTTGAACTCGCTGCTGTTACGGGTAATGATAACTTCGTTCATTGCATCATACGTGTTTTATAAGATTCTGTTCCAATAAGCAGCGTATATCATCTTCCCGGAATAAGACTTTATTACCCAGGGCTGTATAGGGGATGATACCGCAAGAGCGGTAATATTGTAGCGCGAGTTTGGTAATACTCAACGCTTTACATACCTCTTCGATGGTCAGCCAGCGATTAGCGTGCGATTTTTCGGACAGACTATGCAAAGCGGATATCCGTTCCAGTAACCGCTGGATATGCGCCTGAAGATCGTTATAGGCGCTCGTTTCAATCACAATACAATCCATAATGTTTATTTTAGCAGATTAACACTAAGGCTGCAAGTTAATATCACGTGATTATTCTCAATTGCGATGTCCGCTCCAGTCCGCTATAAACGAAAATTCAGAATTGTTAAAAGGATGCTCTTGATGACCGAACCTGCACTGTAAAAATAGATTGGGTTAAATCACAGATTTTCCGTATATTTATATATGCGTTGTTTGACAACGAAATTCGGCGTAAACGAATGATAACGATTTGTTGCCAGATCATTATCTCACCGTTCGGAAACCGGCCTTATGGCTTGTAACCATCTACATTATAGCTGAAAGCTATAAAATCGTTCTATATTATCGAATGTCGCTATACGGTCCCACGAACGGGGGCAGCTGTCCGAAAATGAAAAATGCCGGATTTCATCCGCGGCAGCTATACCCCCGAAATCTTAAGGTAGAGAAACAACAAAAGCGATTGAAATCAAATTCAATCGCTTTCGTTAATCGAGTGGGAGCTGAGGGATTCGAACGGCGAAGCCGTCGCAGGGCGACATTTGAAAATAAACATATTCTCGCTCTGCAACCCCTCACACCAAGAATCGCCGCCACACGAATCGAGCGACCAGCGGAACGGAGTGACGCAGGTTTTGTGCGAATGGTGCGGAAAACAGATTTTCACGCAACATGAAGCACAAAAAAGCGACAGATAAAAATCTGTCGCTTTCGCTCGTAAATTCGTGGGAGCTGAGGGATTCGAACCCCCGACCCTCTGCTTGTAAGGCAGACGCT
>CANPHE010000027.1 GCA_947573795.1 uncultured Alistipes sp.
CAACCGTGCGCCGTTTCTACTGTGGCGGCTCGGCAATTCGAGCCTGGCTCGATTGCCCTCGCCTGCTGCCGCAGTTTAGGGGTGGGTCGGAACTGAATACGCGGCGTGCCGCCGCGAGCAACACCATCCGAAAGAATTCCCGGAAACCCCAAATCCCGATCCCGCAAAATACAACCACAACCAAAAAAGGGAGCCGCACACGGCGGCTCCCCGGGAAGAGGCGTTCGTCGTATGCCGGACTACCGGTATACGATTTCGGTCTGCGCAGGAATATAGGAAGTACTGCGCTCGTAAGTGATATAGCGAATTCGCTGCGAGGAGTCCATAAACAACGTCTTGAGCGACTCCATCGAACTGCAATTGAGCGAGGTAAGGCCCAGGTTGCCGCTGACATCGAGCGTTTCCAGGAAATTACCGGAACAACTCAGCGTCTTCAATTTTTCACACCGCGTTACATCGAGCGAACGAAGTTTGTTAGCCGAGCAGTCCACCGTTTCCAATGCTGTATTGGCGGAAAGATCGAGAGTGGTCAACAATCCTCCGCTACACGTCAAAGTTTTCAACAGCGGATTTTTGCTCAAATCGAGCTTCTCCATCTTCGGTTTAAGATTTAACACCCGCAAAGCCGGACATTCCGATACGTCGAGATAAGTTTTCTCGGACGCCCGTATACTCGTAATCCGCGAACCCACGATTTTGATTTGCGACATATCCGCCGGAGAAATCGAAGTAAGATAGGGATTGTCGCCCAAATTCAGATATCGCAAGCCTGTCATATTTCCGATATCCAAATTATTCAACAATTTATGAGCAGATAAATCGAGCGACTGGATGGACGACGACGCATAAAAATTCAACGATTTGAGTTTCAGATTCGCCGTGATATCCAAATCTTTCAAGTATCTACAACCATAACACGTCAGCGATTCCAATTCGGTATTTTTTTGCAAATCGATCGCTTTAAATGCCCCTGATATATACAATGTTTTCAAATTCCGGAATTTCGAAAAATCGAAATTCTGCATCATATCACAACCTTGAATCTTTAAAGTTTCCAAGTTCGAGCTACCCGACAATTCTAAATACTGCAATTGGGCACTGCTACCTCCGTTTTCGTGTATTCTAAAAAAGGTTAGATTAGGTGCCGATATTTTTAACGACGAAATAGATGAATAGGAAACGAATAAATCCAAATTTTCGATATTACTTCCTAAATTAAGACTTGTAAACGGATTACTATCTATATTAACCGTTTTAAGTTGCGAATTAGCGCTCAGATTCAAACTCGATATATCATTATAGCTACAATTCATTTCCGTTAATTTCGGATTGCGCGAAAGATCGAGTGCCACCAGATCATTGTAACTTACATTCAATTTCACCAGCTCGGGACAACCGGAAAGATCGATCGTAGAAAGTTTCTGAGAGTTGCACCGCAACGTATGCAGTTTCGAACAATTCGGGATTTTCAACGTTTGCAAATAAGAACTTCCTGCTTCTTTATGGCAAAAAATTTCCTGCAATTCGGTATTTTGCGACAGATCGAGGATCGCTATATGCTGGCTACTACAATCTAAATAAGTCAATGCTTTGTTTTGTGACAGATCGAGCTGAGTTAAACCACCTGTGTAAGGACGTTGACAATTCAGATATTTCAATGCTTTATTGGATTTCAGATCGAGGTCTGCCAAAGCACAACTATTGCAAATCAGCGTCTCCAAAGCCGTCAGTTTCGTAACATCAAGATTCTTAAGCCTATTATTACTCGACACATTGAGCGAAATCAGATTCGTAAACCACTCCAGACCGGTAAGGTCGGTGATGCTCTTGTTGGAGACGTCGAGCGTAACAACTTCCAGCGCTTCGCCCTTCGAGATTTTACCGTCGCCGTCGAGGTCGTAATTCACCAGCAGGAATTTTTCGAAGTTGGGATCGACGAAGCGGATCGTCTCCGCAAGGGCCTTTTCATCGCCCGACTGCGTGATGCAGAGCGTCTGTGCGATGGTCTCGGTGGCCAGGTCGATGAGGTAGACGAAAGCCCGGCGCATGGCGCTCGTATTGGCATCGGCCGTGAAAGTGAGTGTCTCCTCGCGCAGCGCGGCACGCGTCGCGGGAGCCAGGCGCAACCACGCAGCAGCCTCCGGGGCGATCTCGACGCGGTAGTTGAGGTTGGTTTGCAGCGGCACGACGACCGATCCTCCGGCAGCACCGATGACGAACGGTTCGGCCGTGGTGACGATCAATATCCCGTTGTTGGGGTCTACGGCACCGTCGTACACGAAATTCAACGACTTCATCAGCGTCTTGCCGCGACCGTCCGAAACCAGCACGATCACCGCGCTGCGCTCGACGATCGCGAGCGGGGTAGTGACGACGACGAATCCCGTCGACTCGTCGGTCCGTTCGATCGAGGCACGCAGTCCGTCCTGCGCCAGGACTTCGATTTCGGTGGCGGCATCGGCGCCCGTCAGCGTGTAAGCCACCCGGTAGGTGCTGCCCGGAGCGAAGCGCACGGCCTCCGTATCGGCGAATTCGATTCCGAACGGGCGGTCCTTCGGAATCGAGAAGCTCGTACCGTCGGAGAGCACGAACGTAACCTCGTTTTGGCCGACCGTCACCGACGCGAACATCGAATCGCCGTCTTTGCCATCCTTGCCGTCCTGACCGTTCACACCGTCTTTGCCGTCCTGGCCATCCTTTCCGTCGGCACCGTCTTTGCCATCCTGACCGTCTTTGCCGTCGGCACCGGTAGCCGGCCCGAGATCGGTCCAGGTACGACCTTCGTCGAGCGAAAGCATCCAGCGGCCGTTCTCGATCTTCAGACGGGGCGTAATACCGTCTTTGCCGTCGGCACCGTTTTGGCCGTCCTTACCGTCCGATCCGTTCACGCCGTCTTTACCGTCGGCACCGTCCTGACCGTCTTTGCCGTCCCGGCCGTTGGCGCGCACCTTATCGCCGTTCGCATCGCGCAGCCACTCGCTGTCGAGCGTCCAATACCAATTGCCGTCCGTATCGCGGCGTACGCTCACGACGGGCGAATGTCCGTCCTTGCCGTTCGCACCGTCTTTACCATCCGATCCGTTCACACCGTCCTTACCGTCTTGGCCGTCGGCACCATCCTTACCGTCGGCACCGTCCTTGCCGTGGTAGATCACGATCGCCGGGCTGTGTGCGAAGGAGATCGTATAGCCCACGACACGGCCGCTCTCCGTCAGGGGCACGACCGAAGTGATATAGTCGTTGTTCTGCACGGCCTCGACCAGTTTGCGAAGCGATTCGATATTGGTATTCATCTGGTTACAGAGCGTACGCAACGCCTCGAAAGCACTCCACGTCGGCAGTTGGATGCGGGTGCCGTCGCCGAGCATGAAGACCACGTAATCGGCATTCGACGTATCCACGCCGCTGAACAGCCCTCCGTCGCCCGCTCCCGAATCGCCGCCGGAAGTCGCCTTGCCGAGCATCGTCCACGTACGGCCGTTGTCGTAGGAGATGTACCAATACTCGTTTTCGATCTTCAGCTGCGGGGTGATGCCGTCCTTACCGTCGGCGCCGTCTTTGCCGTCCGATCCGCTCGCACCGTCCTGGCCATCCTTGCCGTCGGCGCCGTCCCGACCGTTGGCACGAATCCGATTGCCCGAATCATCCCGCAGCCACTCACCGTCCAGCGTCCAATACCAGTTGCCGTCCGTATCCCGGCGCACGCTAACGACCGGAGAATGTCCGTCCCGGCCATCCTGACCGTCCTTACCATCGGTGCCGTTTACGCCGTCCTTGCCGTCGGTACCGTGGTAGATCGTCACCGGCTCGTGGCGATAGAATGCGATCGTGTAACCCACGACCTTGCCGTCTTTCGTCACTGGGGTGACGCCTGTGACGTAATCGCTGCTCCCGACGGCATCGACGATCGTCTTCATGGCCGAGAGGTTGGTGTTCATCTGTCGGCACAGCTCTTCGAGCTTCCCGACCCGTTCTTCGAGACCGTTGACGCTCTCCCATAGCGGAGCGTCGTCGAAATCCGAACTGCATGCAGCCACCATCGCGACTGCCGACAGCATACACAAGATTTTCTTCATACTTTTTATTGTTTAATAAAGGGTTTGGTTCGCCCGACCGCAAAACAATAAAAAGGCGTGGACTTTCCGTATTCGCACACGAGGTATTGGACGACCCACACAGTAGAATACGGCTATGCCCACGCTGATAAACAGCGCGAGCATCAACCTTTGTTCCTTGCTGTGTTCGAAAGTGTCCAATTTTCGTGTGCAAGAAAAAAGCCGATGCGCTTTTTTTGTCTTTGTCTGTCGACGGTCCTCGCAGACCGTCCCGACAAAGATAGCACAAATCACAGGAAAAACACCACGCAGCCCGAAAAAAAGCGACCGCACGTCGAAACGCACGGTCGCAGATCGTATTCCGATTCGGAATTACCTCAACTCGACCTTATAGGGCGAATACATGCGGATGCCCGACGCCCCGAGGGCTTCGCGGACACGGGCGTAATCCTCCATCATCAGCCCCAGGCTGGAACGGGTGAAGGCGGCACGCACGTTCTCGTTCAGCGACGCGATGAAAGCCAGCAGCCCCGTGGGCGCTTCGACGATCTCCGTCACGCGGTATTCGTCGCCCAATCCGGCTTTGTCCACAGCCGTGGCGATGGCCGTCTTCAGACCTCCGTAACCGTCTATCAAGCCGATGCCGAGCGCATCCTCGCCCGACCATACGCGCCCTCCGGCGATATCGAGCACCTTCTCGAGAGGCAAATTACGTCCTTCGGAGACATCCTTCGTAAAGGTTTCGTATACCTTGTCCACGCCGCGCATAATCATCGCGCGCTGCACGGGCGTCAACGCTCCCGACTGCCCGATACCGGCCTGCGGATTGCTTTTCACCCCGTCGATCGTGATGCCGAGTTTGTTTTTCAAGGCGTCGTGCGTATCGAGGAACATGCCGAAGACACCGATCGAACCGGTGAGCGTCAGACGATCGGCAACGATCACGTCGGCCGGGCAGGAGATGTAGTATCCGCCGCTGGCGGCATAGGAACCCATCGACACGATAACGGGTTTCTCGGCCCGCAAGAGCTCCATTTCACGCCAGATCACGTCGGAGGCCAACGCGCTGCCGCCCGGAGAGTTGACACGCAGCACGACGGCCTTGACCTTCTCGTCGTCGCGCACGTCGGCCAGCGTCGCGGCCAGCGTATTGCCGAAGATATGCTGCCCCGTGCCCTCGCCGTCGACGATATCGCCGTCGGCATAGACGATCGCCACCCGGCCGGCCGAAACGTGCTTCAGATCGGCACCCACCTGTGCGGCGTATTCGCCCAGCGTCACGTAACGGTAAAATCCGTCGGCATCGGTCTCGACGCCCAGTTCGGCGAAAACATCGTCCATCTCGTCCTCGTAGAGCAGTCCGTCGACGAACTTGTGTTCGAGCGCCTCCTCCGGCAGCGACACCTGCAATCCGTCGGTCAGCGCTTCGAGACGCGCCGGTTCGATGCCGCGCGCCTCGGCCACCGCACCGGCCACCGTGCGCCACATCGAGTTGACCAACGCCTGCATCTGTTCACGGTTGGCCGGCGACATCCGGTCGAGAATATAGGGCTCCACGGCGCTCTTGTATTTGCAGACCGTCGGACGGAAGACCTCGGCCTTCAGATCGAGTTTGTCCAACAACCCTTTATAAAACATCACGTCGAACGAAAAACCGGTCCAATCCACGCCGCCCTGGGGCTGCATGTAGATTTTGTCGGCGACCGACGCCAAGTAATACTGCCCCTGCGAATAGGTTTCGTTGTAGGCGACGACGAATTTGCCGCTCTGCTTGAACTCCTCGATCGCCGCACGCAGCTCTTCGAGCATGGCCGAACCTTCGACACCGCCCATGCCGTTCATACGCAGGTAGATACCCTTGATTCGATCGTCCGAGGCAGCGGCTTCGATCGCCCGCAACGCCTTGAAAAGCGACAGGCGCGGCGTGTTTTCGAGCGACATGATATCCAGCCCCGCGAGCGGGTCCGAGGTGGGGGAATCGGTTATCACCTCCGAAAAATCGATCGTCAGGATCGATTCCTCCTCCACGGGAGCGGCCTGTTTCGACATCAGACCGATACTCCCCAACAACAGCACCATCCAAAAGATGCCCACCAGGAACGTTCCGGCTATGAAAGCGAGAACCCCTGCGAGAAAGGTTTTGAAAAAATTCATATCATCATTGTTTATGTAAATACTCATTTGAAAGACAAAGATATATATTTTTCTTGAAAAACAAACAATATTTATCGAATTTCGATAAAGACAAAAACATCGCCGCCCGCAAGTCCGGCAAAAAAATCCGCATCCCCGATCATAACGGGCCTCCCGCGACCGTTATACGTCAGCAGCCGGGCGGCTTCCCGTGCACGAATGAGCGAATTATTTGGTATTGCGCCCCATATATCGTATTTTTGCGCTACGGATTCCCCGCCGCCCGGCGGAAAAAACGTCCGGAAATTAGAGGATCGAAAAATTTTCAACATATGGAACAGCAGATCGAAAAACTGTTAGCTACCGTCACCCACCCCGAAACGGGTCGCAACCTGGTGGAGAGCGGATTCGTCGAGCATATCGCAGCGGCGGCGGGCAAAGCGACCGTCGTGCTGCGCTTCGCCAAGGCGCGCGATCCCTTCGCCGTGAAAATCAAGAATCAGACCGAAGCGTTGCTGCGCGAGGCCTTCCCCGGAACCGAAATCCTCGTCGTGGTGAAGGAGGGCGGCGCGGCACCGCGTCCCGAACCCAAGACGCGCACCATGACCGACGGCATCGCCAAGGTGATCGCCGTGGCATCGGGCAAGGGCGGAGTCGGCAAATCGACCGTCACGGCCAACCTGGCCGTCGCGCTGCGCAACCTGGGATTCCGCGTCGGCGTGCTCGACGCCGATATCTACGGACCTTCGCAACCCAAGATGTTCGGCGTCGAAGGCTACACGCCGCTGGCCGAAGAACAGGGAGGTATCGACGTGATGATCCCCGCCGAGGCGATGGATATCCGCCTGATGTCGATCGGCTTCTTCATCAAACCGACCGACGCGCTGCTGTGGCGCGGTGCGATGGCCACCAGTGCCCTGAAACAGATCGTCCACCAGACCAAATGGGGAATGCTCGATTTCCTGCTCGCCGACCTGCCTCCCGGCACGGGGGATATCCACCTCTCGATCATCAACGAGCTGAAGATCGACGCTGCGGTGATCGTTTCCACGCCGCAGCAGATCGCCGTGGCGGATGTCGTGCGGGGCGTGGAGATGTTCCGCAACCCGAATGTGAACATCCCCGTGGCGGGCGTCGTGGAGAATATGGCCTACTTCACGCCCGAGGAGCTGCCCGACAACCGCTACTACATCTTCGGACACGGCGGCGCCCGCGAATACGCCGAGCGCAACGGCATCGACTTCCTGGGGGAAATACCGATCATCCAATCCATTATGGAGGGCGGAGACACGGGACGTCCGGCCGCCGGAATCGATTCGCGCGTGGAGCGGCACTATCGCGAACTGGCCGAAAAGATTGTCGGTAAAGTGATGAAAAGTTGATGAAAACCTGTTCGCAACCCCTTCGTAAAGCGATGATAAGTCGTGTAAAAATAAGCCGCGAAAAATTTGGATTTCGAAAATCGCTGCGGGTATATACGGAAAATCCCGAACTCCAAAAAAAGTTTTCGATTTTTATTGCACCCCGCCGACGGGCCGAAATACGAAAGATTGTTCAGAATTTTCGACTGTCGAAATGTTGGCAACCGTTATCGACATTTGTGAAAAACCTGTTGCGGACTTCTGGATCAGAATCGGTTGCGAGCCTCGGGAAACGGACAGCACGGACTTCGGTTGTGGAGAACTTCCCGACGACAAAAGTTTTCCACATTATCGACAGCTATTATATTTATTCTTAATCTTTATTTAAATTTAATTTAAAAGATAAAAATAAAACATGAAGGTCGAAAACTTCGAAAATCTCCAGACTCGTATCGAAGAACTCAAGCGACGCAAACGCGCCGTGATCCTCGCGCACTACTATACGACCCCCGAAGTGCAGGCCGTCGCCGATTTCCTGGGCGATTCGCTGGCCCTCTCGGTCAAGGCGCAGGATGTCGACGCCGAGATCATCCTCTTCGCCGGCGTACACTTCATGGCCGAGACGGCCAAGGTGCTCTGCCCCGATAAGAAGGTGCTCATCCCCTGCCCCGAGGCGGGGTGTTCGCTTGCCGAGTCGTGCGATGCGGCGGATTTCGCGGCGTTCAAGGCCCGCTATCCGGACCATAAGGTGGTTTCCTATGTCAATACGACGGTCGGCGTGAAGGCCCTGACGGATGTTTGCTGCACGTCGTCGAACGCCCTGAAGGTCGTGCAGTCGATTCCCGAGGAGCAGCCGATCATCTTTGCCCCCGACCGCAACCTGGGCTCCTATATCCGGAAACTCACCGGACGGCGGAATATGGTGCTGTGGGACGGTGCCTGCCACGTCCACGAGGAGTTCTCGCTCGAAAAGATCCTGCAACTCAAACGCGAACACCCTGCCGCGAAGGTCGTCGTGCACCCCGAGTGCCGCGCCTATATCGTCGAGACGGCCGATTTCGTGGGCTCCACGGCGGCGATCCTCGACTACTGCGGCGCGAGCGATGCGCGGGAATTCATCGTCGTCACCGAGTCGGGAATCCTCGCCGAGATGCGCAGGCGTTATCCCGAAAAGGTGTTTATTCCGGCGCCTCCCGACGACGAATCGTGCGGCTGCAACGATTGTAAATATATGAAGATGGTGACCTTGGAGCGCATCGTCGAGTGCCTGGAGAACGAATCTCCCGAGATCGTATTGGACGAGGAGGTGCGCCGCGCCGCCGAGCGGTCGATCCGCAATATGATCGCTATTCGCTGACGGGGAAAAGGCTATTTTCGCGGATGCAGCCTGTGTCCGCATGCCCGGCTGAGAGCCGGGTTTTGCGATGTCGCTGTTTTACGGGGTTGCGTGCCGTAGCCTGCGGGGTGAGCGAAGCGAGCCTCCGCCCGGGGGAGGCTACGGCTCGCGCGGCTCGATGAGCCGCTATCCGATTTTACCCTTCCGAGGGGACGAACAAGGTGTAAAGTTGTATATAACCACCCAATGATATTAACTTAACATAATATCCGATGAAAAAACTCTTTTTGCTGTGCGCAGCCGCTCTGGCATCGTGGAGCGCTGCGGCGGACGAAGGCATGTGGATGCTTCCCTACCTTCAGAAAATGAACATCAAGACGATGAAGTCCTTGGGCTGCAAACTCTCGGCCGAGGATATTTACAGCGTCAATAATTCGTCGCTCAAGGACGCTGTGGTGATCTTCGGCGGCGGATGCACGGGCGAAATCGTTTCGCCCGAAGGACTGCTTTTCACCAACCACCATTGCGGTTTCGGTTCGATCCAGGCCCTCTCGTCCGTCGAGCACGACTACCTCAAGAACGGTTTCTGGGCCATGTCCAATGCCGAGGAGCTGCCCGCTCCGGGGTTGCAGGTGCGCTTCATCCGCAAGATCGCCGACGTGACGCCCGATGTCGTGGGCAACGTCCCCTCGACCGCTTCGCAGCAGGAGTACGAGACGATCAGCAACGAGAACATCAAGGCCCTCACGGCACGTCTCGAGGAGGAGAACCCCGGCATGGAGGTCATCGTGAAACCCTTCTTCGGCGGCAACCAGTTCTTCGCGTTCGTCATGGAGGTCTATACCGACGTGCGTCTGGTGGGTGCTCCTCCGCAGTCGGTCGGCAAGTTCGGCGGCAATACCGACAACTGGATGTGGCCGCGCCATACGTGCGATTTCTCGATCTTCCGCGTCTATGCCGGACCCGATAATCGTCCGGCGGATTATTCGCCCGAAAATCGCCCCTATAAGGCCGAAAAATACCTGAAGGTTTCGCTCGACGGATACGACGAGGGCGATTTCGCCATGATTATGGGATTTCCGGGTTCGACGCAGCGCTACATGACCTCCTACGAGATCGACGACATGCTGCGCGTTTCCAATCCCAACCGCATCTTCATCCGCGGCGAGCGTCAGGATATCCTGTGGAAGGATATGATGGCGAGCGACCGCGTGCGTATCCAGTATGCCTCGAAATACGCCCAGTCGTCGAACTACTGGAAGAATTCGATCGGCATGTCGCGCGGCATCGAGAAACTCGGCGTGAAGGCCCGCAAGGAAGCTCAGGAGGCCGACTTCCGGGCGTGGGCCGCCGAGAAGACGCTGCCCGAGGAGGGATATGCGGATGCACTGACGGCGATCGAGGAGTCGATGAAGGCGCTTTCGCCCCTCGACCATGACCGGCAGTGGCTCTCCGAAGCGTTCCTGCGCGCCGTGGAGATCATCCGTCCGGCGACGGGCGTGCTGAAGGGCTCGGAGGTCAAGGCGGAGATCGACGCCGCGAAGCTGGAGACCGCCTACCGCGATTTCTACAAGGATTTCAACGTGGAGACCGATCGCAAGGTAGCCAAACGTATGCTGCAAATCGCCCGCGAGCGCATGAAGGAGCAGCCGTCGTTCTACGCCGAGGTGGTCGACAAGCAGTTCGGCGGCGATACGGACGCCTATGTCGATCATATCTACGATAATTCGGCCTTCGCGTCGCAGGAGAAGGCTTTGGCGCTGCTGGCCGACTATTCGGCCGAGAAGGTCGCTGCGGACCCCGTGATGACGCTGGCGCGTTCGGTGATCGAGCAATATTATGCGCTCTCCGGCGCGCGTCGTCCCCATGCAGCGAAGTTCGCCGAGGGACACCGCAAATACATCGCCGGTCTGATGCTCCGGAACCCCAAGAAGGCGTGGGCGTCGGATGCCAACTTCACGATCCGTCTGACCTACGGCCGCGTGCTGCCGTACGATCCGGCGGACGGTATCCGTTACAACTATTATACGACGCTCAAAGGCGTGATCGAGAAGGAGGACCCGAAGAATCCCGCCGAGTTCACGGTGCCCGCGAAACTCAAGGAGCTCTATGCGGCGCGCGATTTCGGACGCTATGCCAACGCACGGGGCGAGCTTCCGACCTGCTTCCTGGCCGATTGCGACATCACGGGCGGCAACTCCGGATCGCCGGTGATGAATGCCCGGGGCGAGTTGATCGGCCTGGCGTTCGACGGCAACTGGGAGGCCATGTCGGGCGACGTGGCATTCGAACCCGAATTGCAGCGTACGATCGCCGTAGACGTGCGTTACGTGCTGTTCATCGTCGACAAGTTCGCCGGTGCGGGCTGGCTGCTCAAAGAGTTGCAGATCGACTGATCGACGGCTTTTCGAGACATTGCGGAGCGCATATCCTTCGGGGTATGCGCTTTTTTTTCGGGTGCCGGAGTTCGGGACAGCCGTCGTGCGTTGCTGATTGACAGCGCCGTCCTGAAATAAATGCGCCCTATCGCTTCCGATTTATCGTTAAAATTACTAATTTTGGCAGAAATTAGTAAGATCGTACCTCTATTTATGGCAAAAGAGTTCAAACGTTACCTCGTCACTTCGGCGCTTCCCTACGCCAACGGTCCCGTGCATATCGGTCACCTGGCGGGTGTATATATTCCGTCGGATATCTACGTACGCTATCTGCGGCTGAAGGGCTGCGACGTGATTTCGGTCTGCGGATCGGACGAACACGGCGTGCCCATCACCATCAAGGCCCGCAAGGAGGGCGTTACGCCCCAGCAGATCGTCGACCGCTACCACGAGATCATCGAACGCTCGTTCCGCGGTCTGGGCATGTCGTTCGACATCTATTCGCGCACCTCGTCCCCGACGCATGCCGAGACTGCTTCGGCCTTCTTCCGCAAGCTCTACGACGAGGGCAAGTTCATCGAACGGACCTCGATGCAGTATTACGACGAGCAGGCGCAGACGTTCCTTGCCGACCGCTATATCGTCGGCACGTGCCCCAAGTGCGGCAACGAACGCGCCTATGGCGACCAGTGCGAGCAGTGCGGTTCGACGCTTTCGCCCGACGAATTGGTGGAGCCTCACAGCGCCGTGTCGGGTTCGGTGCCCGTAAAACGGGAGACCAAACATTGGTATCTTCCTCTGGATCAATATGAAACGTTCCTCCGCGAATGGATTCTCGACGGTCATAAGGAGTGGAAGTCCAACGTCTACGGCCAGTGTAAGAGCTGGTTGGACGGCGGGTTGCAGCCCCGCGCCGTGAGCCGCGACCTGGATTGGGGAATTCCCGTGCCGGTGGAGGGTGCCGAGGGCAAGGTGCTCTATGTATGGTTCGACGCTCCGATCGGCTATATCTCGGCGACGAAGGACCTGACGCCCGACTGGGAGAAGTATTGGAAGTCGGAGGATACGAAGATGGTTCACTTCATCGGCAAGGACAACATCGTCTTCCACTGCATCGTCTTCCCCTCGATGCTCAAAGCGCACGGGGGCTATATCTTGCCGGAGAACGTTCCTGCGAACGAGTTCCTGAACCTGGAGGGCGACAAGATTTCGACCTCGCGCAACTGGGCCGTATGGCTGCACGAATACCTCGAGGATTTCCCCGGCAAGGAGGATGTCCTGCGTTACGTGCTGTGTGCCAATGCTCCCGAGACCAAGGATAACGACTTCACCTGGAAGGACTTCCAGGCCCGCAACAACAACGAGCTGGTCGCCGTGCTGGGCAACTTCGTCAACCGTGCCCTGGTGCTCACCAAGAAGTATTACGACGGCAAAGTCCCGGCCTGCGGCGAGTTGAACGACTACGACTGCGAAACGATCGCCGAAATGGCTGCCGTGAAGGGATCGTTGGAGCAGAATATCGAGCATTACCACTTCCGCGAGGCGCTGAAGGATGCGATGAATATCGCTCGCATCGGTAACAAATACCTGGCCGATACGGAGCCTTGGAAGGTCGTTAAGAGCGATCCGGCGCGTGTCGAGACGATTCTCAACGTCGCTTTGCAGATTACGGCCAATACGGCCATCGCCATCGAGCCTTTCATGCCCTTCTCGGCGGAAAAGATCCGGAAAATGCTGGCGCTCGAAAAATTCGGCTGGGAGCGTTTGGGAGCTACCGATCTGGTGCCTGCCGGCCATGAAATCGGTGAACCGGTATTGCTTTTCGAGAAGATCGAAGACGATGTGATCCAGCGTCAGCTGGACAAACTCGCCGCGACGAAGGAGGCCAACCGTATCGCCGAGGCAGCGCAGCATGTCGAGCCGCAGAAAGAGGAGGTCTCGTTCGATGATTTCCAGAAGATGGATATCCGCGTCGCGACGATCCTTAAGGCCGAAAAGGTGGCGAAAACCAAGAAATTGCTCAAATTGACGGTCGATACGGGTATCGACGAGCGTGAAATCGTCTCGGGAATTGCCGAACATTTCACGCCCGAGGAGCTCGTCGGACGTCAGGTCTTGGTGCTCGTCAACCTCGCACCCCGCGAGTTGAAGGGAACGCTGTCGCGCGGTATGATTCTCATGGCCGAGGATGCTTCGGGAAAATTGAGACTATTGGCGCCGAACGATGCCACCAACAACGGTGCGATCGTCGGTTGATCGAATTATCGGATGCGCGGGTCGGTCGAAACGACTCGCGCATCGTCGTATATGAACTTTTTTTAAATCGAAAAGAATATGGAAAACACGGATTGGAGCGCATTGGGGTTCGATTACCATAAAACCGATTGGAATGTGCGTTATGCTTATACCGACGGACGTTGGAGCGACATGGAAGTCACGCAGGACGAATATATCCGGATGCATATGTCGGCTTCGTGTCTGCATTATGGGTTGGAACTCTTCGAAGGGCTGAAGGCTTTTCGGGGTGTCGACGGCAAAGTTCGCCTCTTCCGTGTTGCGGATAACGCTCGGCGTCTTATTTCGTCGGCTGCGCGCCTCTGTCTGCCCCTGCCTACGGAGCAGATGATCGTCGATGCCTGCATCGAAGTCGTGAAGCGTAACGCGCGATATATCCCGCCCTACGGTACGGGAGCATCGCTCTACCTGCGTCCGGTGATGTTCGGCACGACGGCCGGATTGGGTGTCAAGCCCGCCAAAGATGCGTTGCTGATCGTCTATTGCTCGCCCGTAGGTGCCTATTTCAAGTCGGGAATCAAGCCCATTATGGTGGCTCTGGACCGCGAACAAGACCGTGCTGCTCCACGTGGAACAGGCGATGTAAAAGTCGGAGGTAACTATGCAGCAAGCATTTACTCGAGTAATAACGCGCACGCTCTCGGTTATTCCAACGTGCTTTATCTCGATGCCGCCGAACATAAATTCATCGAGGAGTGCGGTGCCGCGAACTTCTTCGGAATCAAAGACGGTAAGTATATAACGCCGAAATCGCCTTCGATTCTTCCTTCGATTACCAATATGAGTCTGCGTCAGGTGGCGCAGGATATGGGGCTGACGGTCGAGCAGCGACCCGTGCCTCTGGAGGAATTGTCCACTTTCGAGGAGTGCGGTGCCTGCGGTACAGCTGCGGTGATCTCCCCTATCGGTAAGATTTTCGATATGCAGACCAATGAGGTTTACGAATTCGGTTCGGAGGTCGGTAAGGTTTCGATGGAACTGTATACCCGTTTGCAGGATATTCAGTACGGCCGGTCGGAGGATAAATACGGGTGGTGCACGGAGATTGATTAAGAATTCAAAATTAAGAATTGTTGGTTAAGACTGGGAATAGTACTGGATTTTACTTTCTGTGATCGTCTATTCCCGGAGTAATGCGGGTTGTACCTGCGAAGCCAAGCATCGTTAGATGCGGACCTTCGCCGCCGGTGGCTGCGGCCTGCGCGATCCTGAGGATCGCATTTTGCGGGAAAGAATGATGAAATGGATGATCTTCATTATATGTTTATAGAGAGAAGTATATGTGGCTGTAACTTTTTGTTATTGGTTACCGGCGAATCATTGGCCTCTGATAAGCAGCTTCTTTTCTCAACTCAGTATTAAAAAGAAACAGAGATACCAGTAAAGGTATCTCTGTTTCTTTTGTTCCACGTGGAACACTTCCCTATCGGCCGAATTTTACCAGTAAAACATTGACGTCTGCCGGCGATACACCCGGAATGCGCGATGCCTGTCCGATCGTGGTCGGACGGATACGCGATAGCTTCTGTCGGGCTTCGATCGTAAGTGCCTGCATCGAATGATAGTCGAAATGATCGGGAATACGGATATTTTCGAGCCGTTGTAACTTGTCGGCAATGAATTTTTCGCGTTCGATATACCCTTTGTATTTGATTTGGATTTCCGCCTCCTCGATAATCTCTGCCGTGAAGTTTTCCGAATCGAGGAATTTGCGCAATTTGGGCAGAACGCTTTTCAGCGATTCGAAGGTCACATTGTTGCGCATCAGGATGTCGTAGAGTTTTCGGCCCTGCGATAACGGGTCGGAATCGATCGATTTTAAATAGTCGTTAATTTCGTCTGCTTTGATGCTCTGCCGGCGCGCGAAGGAAATAAGCGATTCTACGAGCGATTTTTTTTCGATGAATTTTGCGTATCTTTTCTTCGAAATCAGTCCGATTTCGTGTCCTAACGGAGTAAGTCGCAAATCGGCATTGTCCTGCCGCAGCAGAATGCGATATTCGGCCCGTGAGGTGAACATGCGGTAAGGTTCGTCGACACCCTTCGTCACGAGGTCGTCGATCAGTACGCCGATGTAGGCTTCGTCGCGTCGCAGTACGATCGGCGACTCCCCCACCAGGGCCCGGTGAGCGTTGATACCGGCCAGGAGCCCCTGTGCTGCGGCCTCCTCGTATCCCGTCGTGCCGTTGACCTGTCCGGCGAGGTATAATCCCGCGACGGGCTTGCTTTCGAGCGTATGGTGCAGCTGCGTGGGCGGAAAATAGTCGTATTCGATCGCATATCCGGGGCGGTAGATATGTACGTCCTCCAATCCCCGAATCTTGTGCAACGCCTGCCACTGCACCTCCCAAGGCAGCGACGAGGAGAAGCCGTTGAGGTAGTATTCGTTGGTCGTGCGGCCCTCGGGTTCCAGGAATAGCTGGTGCTGCTCCTTGTCGGCGAAGGTGCGGAGTTTGTCCTCGATCGAGGGGCAATAACGGGGGCCGATGCCCTTTATCGTGCCGTTGAAAAGCGGCGAAAGGGCGAATCCGCTGCGTAAAATGTCGTGAACTTCGCTCGAAGTGTAGACCAAAAAACAGGGAAGTTGATCCTTTACAGGCTCAGTTTCGTCTGAAAATGAGAACTTTGCGGGGTTTTCGTCGCCATATTGCGGTTCGATCGCCTCGAAATCGATCGTCCGCGCATCCAATCGTGCCGGGGTTCCGGTCTTCATGCGTCCCGTCTCGAAACCTGCGGCGCGCAGCGACTCCGTGATTCCGTGCGAAGCCGCATCCCCCGCCCGGCCGCCTTCGGCCTGCGAGGCGCCGCAGTGCATCAATCCGTCGAGGAACGTTCCGGCGGTCAACACCACGGCTCGGCAGCGGAACGTCACTCCCATGCGGGTACGAACGCCGCAAATACGCTTTTTAGGGCTTGTTTCGCTCTTTGTGGAAGGAGTACTCGTCGAAGTATTCGGTGCTGCTAAATCGGCTGTTTCGGGGTTTTGCGAGGAGGTCGACTCCCCTGCCGGTTCGAAGAGCAGTTCCGTGACGGAATCCTGCCAGATATAGAGGTCGGTCGTGTTCTCCAAGGTGTGGCGCCACTCCTCCGAAAAGCGAGTTTTGTCGCACTGCGCGCGGGGACTCCACATGGCGGCCCCTTTCGAACGGTTGAGCATGCGGAATTGCACGGTCGTGAGGTCGGTGATGCGTCCCATCTGACCGCCCAATGCGTCGATCTCCCGGACGATCTGTCCTTTGGCTACTCCGCCCACGGCCGGGTTGCACGACATGGCCGCCAGTTTGGTCATGTCCATCGTCACGAGCAGCGTCCGCGAACCCAGTCGTGCCGCCGCGGCCGCCGCCTCGCAGCCCGCATGGCCGCCGCCTATCACTACGATATCGTATGTAAGTTCCAAATTTCCAGGTTTTAATGGTAACAATATACAATTTTATGACTGTCATCTCGTTTGGGTCGGTTTTTGCCTCGCGGCGGAACGCCGCGTTTATAAATCTGACTCACTCCCAACTGCGACAGCAGGCGAATGCAATCGAGCTACGCTCGAATTGCTGAGCCGCCACCGCGGAAACGGCGCACGGTTGTCGCTGAAAGCGACGCGCCGTAAACCCCGCCTCAGACAGGGGCTTCGGATTGCAACCCGCAAGATGTAGGTTTCGTGTTACTTTTTTATTTTCAATGTGCGTCTTCGCCCTACCGCTCGTAGATGCTCTCGCTGCGGGGGCTGTCATGCGACTGTTCGTCGTTCTGACGGCTGACGCTGAGGATCATCCCCAGGGCGATCATCGTGAAGAGCACGGACGATCCTCCGCGCGAGATGAGCGGCAACGTCTGGCCCGTTTCGGGAATCAGATTCACCGTGACCATGATGTGCAGTAACGCCTGACAGGTAATCAGCAGCGCCAGTCCCAGCACCAGAAGTCCCGGAAAAGCCGTTCCGCAGCGGCGGAATATCTCGATCGCGCGGAAGAATATCCACAGGTAAAGCATCAGCAACAATACGGCCAGGACGATGCCGTACTCCTCGACGAAGAAGGCGTAGGCGTAGTCGCTCTCGGGGTGGATCATCTCCACGCGCATGGCGCTCTGCCCCGCTCCCTCGCCCAGGATGCCGCCGTTGTGGATGGCGATCATCGAACGTTCGGTATCGGTCAGCAGGTCCAGCGATTTTTCGTGCTGGGGTGCGGTCCAGAGGTGTATCCACGTCTCGACGCGTCCTTCGGCGGTGCCGCTGCGTCCGAGGTTGAGCGTGAGGATCAGAAAAGCCCCCGCCACGGCCAGTCCGAGCAGGCGCAGCAGCTCGGAGAAGCGTACGCGGCCGATGAGCATCATCACCCACGAAGCCATGAAAACCAGCACGGCCGAGGAGGTGTGGGCCGGGAAGATCACCAGGCACGACACGATTACGGGCGCCAGAATGGGCCAGGTGCCTTCGTTCCAGATGCGTCGCTGCTCGCGCGAGGTGCGCCAGGTCCAGAATTTCAGCGAGGGGACGATGCGTATGCGGTCGATTTTCGACTGCCGCGAGGCGAGTTGCTGGGCGAGAAAGAGCACCGTGGCGACCTTCAACGCCTCGGAGGGCTGGAACTGGAACGATCCGATCGGTATCCAGCGTGCCGCGTCGTTGGTCTTGGCGCCGATGAAGTAGACGGCCAGCGTCGCCAGCACCGAGAGAAAATAGGCCGGGCGCGCCAGGTAGTTGTAGATGCGGCAATTGATCTTCTGCACGAAGAACATCACCCCGAGGCTGAAGGTCAGGATGAGGAGCTGCTGCCGCAGGAAATGGGACGTCGAACGCACCGTATGGGCGTCGTAGGCCATCTTGGCCGTCGACGAATAGACCACCAGCACCGAGATCACGGCCAGTGTCGCGACGATGATCCACAGCACGCGGTCGCCCGAGAAAAACTGCGTCCGCGCAGCGTTCGGGATGCTCTCTCCGTTCGTTCTCCGTTCCATGCGATGCTATCGGTTCAGGCGTTTTCCGCGACCCATGCCTTGAAGAGCTCGCCGCGGTTTTCGTAGTTCTTGAAGAGGTCGAAGCTGGCGCATGCGGGCGACAGCAGTACGACATCGCCTGCGCGGGCTGCCTCGCGCGCGGCCCGCATCGCCGCGTCGAGCGTCGACGTGGAGACGATCCGGGGTACTATGCCGTCGAATTCGCGTTCGAGCTTGGCGTTGTCCAATCCCATGCAGACGAGCGTGCGGACCTTCGCCCGTACGAAATCCTTCAGCGGTCCGTAGTCGTTGCCTTTGTCGGTGCCTCCGGCGATCCACACCACGGGGCGCGTCATGCTCTCCAAGGCGTAGTATACCGAGTCGACGTTCGTGGCCTTCGAGTCGTTGATCCACAGCACGCCGCCCCGTTCGACGACGGGCTCCAGACGGTGTTCCACGGGTGCGAAGTCGTAGATCGACTGCCGGATCGAGTCGGGCTCGACGCCGGCTGCCAGCGTGGCCAGCGCCGCCGCCATGGCGTTGTAGGCGTTGTGCAGTCCCCGGATCCGCATCTGCGCGGTATCGATCTCCACGGAGCGTTTTCCGGCCGTCGCGGTGAACTTCCCGTCTAACAGGAAGGCATCGCCGTCGCCGCTCGCCACGCCGTTTTTCGCGGCGAAGGGAAGGCGGCGGGCCCGGATGTCGTGCTTGGGAAGCTGCTCCCAGATCACCTCGTCGTCGCCCGAGAAGACGAACCAGTCGCGCGAGGTCTGGTTCTGCATGATGCGCATCTTCGAGTCGACGTAGTTCTGGAAACAGTGGTCGTAGCGGTCCAGATGGTCGGGCGTGATGTTGGTCAGAATGCCGATATGGGCCCGGAAGTCGTACATGCCGTCCAGCTGGAACGAACTGAGCTCCAGGACGTACCAATCATATTCGCCCGTGGCGACGCTGTAAGCGAAGCTCTCGCCGATGTTGCCGCCCAGTGCTACGTTCATCCCCGCGTCGCGCATGATCTTGTAGATGAGCGACGTGGTGGTGGTCTTGCCGTTCGACCCCGTGATGCAGATGCACTTCGCGCGGCCGATGTAGCGGCCTGCGAATTCGATCTCGGAGATCACCGGAATACCCCGCTCGCGGATTTTGCGCACGATGGGTGCCGTTTCGGGGATACCGGGCGATTTGACTACCTCGTCGGCCGAGAGGATTCGTTCCTCGGTGTGGCCCCCCTCCTCGTAGGGTACCTGCCACGCGTCGAGCCGCTCCTTGAAGCGCTCGGCGATGCGTCCGGCATCCGAAAGCCAGACTTCGAAACCCTTCTTTCGGGCGAGGATCGCGGAACCGTAGCCGCTGATTCCGCCGCCGAGGACGGCGATGGTTTTACGTTTCATATTATCGTATCTTTAACGTTACCAATGTAATGGCGGCCAGCAGCAGCGAGATGATCCAGAACCGCAGCACGATCTTGGTCTCGAACTGGCCCTTTTTCTGAAAATGGTGGTGGATGGGCGACATGAGCAGGATGCGCCGTCCTTCGCCGTATTTGCGTTTCGTGTATTTGAAATACCCTACCTGCAACATCACCGAACAGCTCTCCACGAGGAATATGCCGCACAGCAGCGGCAACAGCAGCTCCTTGCGGATGCAGAGGGCGAATACGGCGATCACGCCGCCGATCGACAACGATCCCGTGTCGCCCATGAATATCTGCGCCGGGAAGGAGTTGTACCACAGGAATCCGACCAGCGCACCGAACATCGCCGCCGCGAAGACGACCAGTTCGCCGCTCGACGGAATGTACATGATATTGAGGTAGTCGGCATAGACGATATGTCCCGAGAGGTAGGCCAGGGCCCCTAACACGGCGACGATCGGCACCGAGACGCCCGTAGCCAGTCCGTCGAGTCCGTCGGTGAGGTTGGCGCCGTTCGACACGGCCGTCACGACGAAGATCGCCACCAGGACGTACAGCAGCCACATGGCCGTATTGTCGCCTCCCGTCAGCCACCCGTAGTCGAATTCGTTGTCCTTGATGAAAGGAATGGTCGTCTTGGTGGTCTTCGTGCTCTCGGAGTTCAGCACGACGGTCTGCCGGACGCTCTGCACCACGCTGCCGTCCTCCTCGACGTAGAGCGTCTCGACGGGCCGCGTGGTCTTCTCGCGCACGACGATATCGCCCGAGAGCCACATCGTCGTGCCGACGATGATGCCCAGGCCGACCTGTCCGACGACTTTGAAACTCCCTTTGAGCCCCTCTTTGTTGTGGCGGAAGACCTTGATGTAGTCGTCCAGGCCGCCGATGAGTCCGAGCCATACGGTCGAAACCAGCATCAGTTGGACGTATACGTTGTCCAGCCGTCCGAACAGCAGCGTCGGGATCAGGATCGCCACCAGGATGATGATTCCGCCCATGGTCGGCGTGCCCTTCTTCTGCAATTGTCCTTCGAGCCCCAGGTTGCGGATATCCTCGCCGATCTGGCGGCGGCGCAGGAAGTCGATGATCCGCCGTCCGAAGATGATGACGATCAGCAGGGAAAGGATCGTCGCCGCCGCGGCGCGGAACGAAATATACTGGAACATGCCCGAGCCGGGCAGGTTGTAATAGTGGTCGATGTAACGGAAAAAGTGATAAAACATGGTCGCTGTTGCGTTAAAGGGGGATTATGCGAATTGCGCGAAGGCTTTGCGAATCTGTTCGCGGTCGTCGAAATGGTGACGCTCGTCGCCGATGATCTGGTAGGTCTCGTGCCCTTTTCCCGCGATGAGGATCGCATCGCCGGGGCGTGCGAGCATCGCGGCCGTGCGGATCGCTTCGGCGCGGTCGGCGATGCGCAGGTAGCGGGCCGAAGGGTCGACGCCGGCGATCATCTCGTCGAGAATCGTCTCGGGATTCTCGTGACGCGGATTGTCGGAGGTGAAAATCGCCGTCGAGGCGTATTTCACGGCGATAGCGGCCATTTCGGGACGCTTCGTGCGGTCGCGGTCGCCGCCGCATCCGCAGACGACGAGAAGCTGTTGCGAGGGTTTGCGCAGCTCCTCGACGGTACGCAGGACGTTCTCCAGGGCGTCGGGCGTGTGGGCGTAGTCGACGATGGCCGTCGTGCCGTTTTCGGCGCGCACGATCTCGAAACGTCCGCTTACGGAGCGCAGGGTCGAGAGGATGCGCAACACCTCTTCGCGGTCGAGTCCCAGCAGCACGGCCGTGCCGTAGACCGCCAGCAGGTTGCAGGCGTTGAAACGCCCGACGAGCCCCACCCACACCTCGCGGCCGTCGAGGCGCAGCAGCATGCCGTCGAGGTGCATCTCGACGATGCGGCAATGGAAATCGGCCGTCGTGCGCAGCGAGTAGGTCCGTATGGCGGCGGCCGTGTTCTGCACCATCACGCGGCCGTTGCGGTCGTCGGCGTTCGTCAGCGCGAAGGCCTCCTTGCCGAGGGCGTCGAAAAAGAGCTTCTTGGCGCGGATATACTCCGCGAAGGTCTTGTGATAGTCCAAATGGTCGTGCGTGATGTTCGAGAAGACGCCTCCGGCGAAGCGAAGACCCCGCGTACGCTGCTGGACGATGGCGTGCGACGAACACTCCATGAAGCAGAATTCGCACCCCTGGTCGGCCATTTCGCGCAGCATGGCGTTGAGCCGGATCGGGTCGGGCGTGGTGTGCGTGGCGTCGATGCACCGCTCTTCGATGCGGTAGACCACCGTGGAGATCAGTCCCGCGCGGTAACCCATCGCCCGTACGAGGTCGAACAACAGCGTCGCGGTGGTGGTCTTGCCGTTGGTGCCGGTGATGCCCACCAACTTCAGTTCGCGGCTCGGATGGTCGTAGAACGCCGCGGCCATGTCGGCCATCGCGGCGGCCGAATCGGCGACCTGCACGTAGGTCGCCGCGGCGTCGGGCTGTTCGGGAATCCGTTCGCAGACTACGACCGCAGCTCCCCGGGCCACGGCCGCCGAGATGAAGTCGTGTCCGTCGCACTGCGTGCCCCGGATGGCGAAGAAACAGGCGTCGGCGGCCGCCGTGCGCGAATCGTAGGTCAATGCGCCGACGGGTGTTTCGGGATCGCCGACGAGCGTTTCGACGGCGGTATTTTTCAGAAGTTCGGAAAGTCTTTTCATCTTTTATCCCAAGGTTATGGTGATCGCCGTGCCCGGTTTTACGCGGGTTCCGGCGTTGATGCTCTGGTGCAGAACGCTGCCCCGGCCCGAGAAACGGACCTTCAGGCCGCGGCTTTCGAGCAGGAACAACGCATCTTTGAGCCCCATGCCCCGCACGTCGGGCACGGCCCGGGCATCCTGCTGCAAGGAGCTGATCTCTACCCGCGAGAGGCTGTCTACGGCGACGCGGCCCCAGCCCGTGCGGCGGTCGTAGTCGACTTTGCGGGCGAATTTGTCCGCCACGCGCCGGATCTGGGCGATATCGCCCCCCTTGATCCGCTCGGGATAGCGGCGCGGGGCGTCTTCGTCGACGGCGCGGCACCAGTCGTTGCTGCTGTTGTAGATGTAATCCACCACCTGTTTGACGACCGGTCCGGCCAAAGGCCCTCCGTAGTAGGCTTTTCCGGGTTGCTGCCGCGTCTCGATGGAGGTGAGCACCGTGTAGCGGGGTTCGTCGGCCGGGAAGAAGGCCACCAGCGATCCTAAGTAGTGCATTCCCGGCTCCTTGCGCGGCGAGGTGACCTGCGCCGTGCCGGTTTTGGCCGCGACGCAGACATGGGTCGTATCGCGGAAATAGGCGCTGGCCGTACCCTCCGTGCAGACCGCACGCAGGCATTCGTGCACGAAGCGCAGCGTGTGGCGCGAGCAGATCGACGAAGCGATCGTGCGGCTCTCGAAACGCTCTACCGTGCGGTCGCCGCGCCGCAGTTCGCGCACCAATATCGGAGAGATCATCCGTCCGTCGTTGGCGATGGCGTTGTAGAAGGTAATGACGTGGATCGGAGCCATCTCGACGCGGTAGCCGTAGGACATCTTCACCAGCATGACGCCCGGGTCGGGGACTTTCCAGTCCTCGGTGATGAAGGGCCGGCCTTCGCCCAGACTCTCCAGCCCGACCCGTTCGTGCAGATGCAGCACCTCGCGCAGGTAGCGGCTGTAATCCAGTTTTTTGCCCGTGGCGCCGTAGCAGTCCCAGATCGCCCGGGCGAAATAGACGTTCGACGATGCGGCCACGGCGCGCCGGAAATCGATCTCGCGGTCGCCGCGATGGGAGTCGCAGATATTCTTAGCCGGGCCGACGGTCACCGGATCGCCGTTGTTGGTGTCGTAGATGGTCTCGGGCGACATCTTCGCATCGTCCAACAGCACGAGCATCGAAGCCAGCTTGAAGGTCGAACCGGGGTCCATCGTCTGTTTGAGGGCGTAGTTGTCCCGTTCGGAGTAGCTGCCGTCGGCGTTGCGCCCGAGGTTGGCCAGGGCGAGAATCTCTCCCGTGCGGGTCTCCATGACGATCGTCGTGCCCCACGTGGCGTTCTGACGCTCCATCTGCCGGCGCAGCGCCTTGTCGGCCACGTCCTGGAGGTCGGCGTCGAGCGTCGTGACGACATCCATGCCGTCCACCGGGTCTTCGTGGCCTGCTCCGGCCACGCGCCCCGAGAATCCGCGGGCGATGCGCTGGCGCTTCGTGCGGCCGTCGCGTCCCGAGAGTTCGGTGCGGTAGCTGTCCTCGATGCCGTAGTTGCCGAACAGGGTGTCGCCCCTGGCGTTCGCCTTGCCGTAATAGCCTCTGTCGCCGATCGTGCGGCGTGCCAGTCCGCCCTGCGGGTAGATGCGCTCGTCGCGCCGTTCGAGGCGGTAGACGAAGCCCATGTTGCGGTTGAGCAGCGGATAGCGGCTGAGTGTCTCCCACTCGGCGTAGTCCACTTCGCGGGGGAAGATCGCGATGGGTTTGTGGGCGCGGATCGTATCGTGGATCGTCTTTTTGAGTTTGGCCTCGCCGCGGAAGCGAGCCCAGATGCGGCCCAGGAAGTTCATCTCGGCCAGCGCGGGATTCGTCAGCAGCGTATCGCGCGTGTTGGTCAGGCGGTAGTTGTCGCGTTCGCGGCGGTACTCCTCGCGGAACAGGCGGGCGTATTCCGCGGCGGAACGGTCGTGGAAATAGGCGGAGAGCAGTCCGGCGAGCGAGTCGCTTTGCTCGTAATAGGTCTTTTCGTCGAGCCGCAGCCCTTCCGAAGCGAAGTCGAAAAGCACCTTGTAGCGGAAGATGGAGATCGCCAGCGGCTCGCCGTCGCGCGAAAGGATGCTGCCCCGCTGTGCGGGCAGAATCTCGTCGGTGAAGATGCGGTTCGAGAGCCGTGCGGCATTGGTCGCCACCTCGCGGCTGAACTGCTGCACCCAGATCAAACGCAGCAGCACCACGGCCCCCACGAAGATGAACAGCACGTAGAGCAGCCGGACCCGCAACAGAATGTCGCTTTTGATTTTCGAAGGTTCGCGTCCCATGGCGGCTCAATTTTCGATGGTCTCGCCCGGAGTCGTCGGGTCGTAGAGTACGATGCCGCGGGCGTGGAGCTCCTCGACGACGGCCGAGTGGGTCGTGCTACGGAAGCGTTTCTCTTCGAGGCGGATCGACCGTTCGCGCAGCGTTTGCAGCTCGCGTTCGAGGCGCGAGTATTTCATGTCCAGGTGCAGGGCCCAGAACATCACGACGATACTCAGAAAGAACATCCCGGCGATGCAGAGCATGTAGGAGTAGTATTTCGAGATTCCTTCGCGCACGAGGATCGTACCCGAAAGCAACTGCCACAGCGTGTTGCGGCTCCGGCTTTCGGCTTTTCGGCGGCGTTCCTCCTCGATCTCGCGCTCGGCGGCCTCCTGCTCCTCGTCGGCGCGCAGGTCGTCGTCGGCCTCGCCCCGCTCCATGCGGCGCACCTCGCGCCGTACGCGGCGGGCGAACTCCGCCTGCTCGTCGCGTGCGGCTTGCTCCTCGGGGGTTACGGGGTCGAATTCGTGGTCGTATCGCATGGTCGTAATTCCGCCTATTCGTTGATTTTCACGGCTGCGCGCAGCTTGGCCGAGCGCGAACGCGGGTTGCGTTCCAGCTCCTCGGGCGAGGGGGTCATGGCTTTGCGCGTCACCGTTTCGAACGGCACCTGGGGACGTCCGAAGAAATCCTTCTCGACCTTACCGGCGAAATTGCCGCTGCGCATGAAGTTCTTCACCAGGCGGTCTTCGAGCGAGTGGTAGGAGATCACCACGAGTCGTCCTCCGGGCGCCAATACCTTGAGGCTCTGCTCCAGGGCCATTTTCAGCGCCTCCATTTCGCCGTTGACCTCGATGCGTAGGGCCTGGAAGAGTTTGGTGAGGAATTTCGACTCTTCCTTGCGGGGCGTGCAGGGTTTCACCGCCTCGACGAGCTGCGCCGTCGTGCGGATGGGTGCCTCAGCGCGGGCTTTCGCCAGGCATCCGGCTACTTTCCACGGGGTGTCGATCTCGCCCCAGTCGCCGAAAATCCGCGTCAGCTCCTCCTGCGGGGCGGTGTTGACCAGGTCGGCAGCCGTGAGCCGTGCGCGTTGGTTCATGCGCATGTCCAGGGGAGCGTCGCCCCGGAACGAGAAACCCCGCTCCACGGCGTCGAAATGGTGCGACGAGACCCCCAGGTCGGCCAGGATGCCGTCCACCTGTACGACGCCCCGCAGACGCAGCGCCCCGCGTAAGAAACGGAAATTGCTCTCGACGTAGTGGAACCGGGCGTCGTCGGGCCGGTTGCGGAGCGTGTCGCGGTCCTGGTCGAAGGCGTAGAGACGTCCCTCGGGGCCGAGCGCCTGGAGGATGCGGCGCGAATGGCCGCCTCCGCCGAACGTCAGGTCGGCGTAGGTGCCTGCCGGACGGATATCGAGCAGGCTCACAGATTCTTCCAGCAGGACCGGGGTGTGGTACGAGGACATAGATGCGGATAACAAGGGTCTATTCGGCCGTAAAGTTAGCGTTTTTTCGAAAAAGAATGTTTATATTTGTGGATAATAAATTCGGCAATTATATCCGACTTTATTCTCAAGGTATTACCGACCTCGTTGCTTCGAGGGGGCGGATTGGTAAACGCGCTCCTCGGCCGACCTGACTGGAATCGGGATCGGGAAACCGATGAGGGTAAGATATATAGCTACCATAAATTTATGCCCGAAATAGACGTTTCGTCCGTATTGGCGGCCAAGGCGCCGCGTCTGGCGCGGTGGATTCCGCGTCCGCTGATCGGCTGGCTGCGCCGCACGATCCACGAGCGGGAGATCAACCACATCCTCGCCGAATACTGGTCGCTGCCGCCCCAGGAATTCATCCGGGCCTGTTTCCGCGAATGGGGGATCACCTACTCGATCGAAGGACTCGACAGACTCGATGGGGGCAAACGCTATCTTTTCGTGGCGAACCATCCTTTCGGCGGGATGGACGGCATGATGCTGGCCGACAAGCTGATCGACCGGTTCGGCGATGCCCGGGTGGTGGTCAACGACCTGTTGATGCACATCGAGCCGCTGCGTCCGCTGTGGATTCCCGTCAACAAGCACGGATCGCAGAACGCCGCCTATGCCCGTAAGATGGAGGAGGAGTTTTTCGGCGAACGGCAAGTGCTGACCTTCCCGGCGGGGCTCTGTTCGCGGAAGATCGACGGCCGGGTGACCGACACCGAGTGGAAGACGAATTTTCTCAAGAAAGCCTACGCCTCGCAGCGCGAAATCGTCCCGGTCTTCGTCGAAGGACGGTTGTCGAATTTCTTCTACCGCGTGGATCGGATTCGCAAGGCGTTGGGTATCAAGTTCAATATCGAAATGCTGTGGCTGCCCGACGAGATGTTCTCGCAGAAGGGGCGCCATTTCCGCATCGTCGTGGGCGATCCGATACCCGTCGCCGAGTTGCAGCAGGCGGGGTCGTTGCGCGAGCAGGTCGAATACGTACGCAAAAAGGCGTATTTTTTGGAAAAAAAGCTCGCGGAGGGGACGGAATCGTTATAAAAGAGGTATTTTTGTCTTCCCAACGCAAACACGAATTCATGGAACCCATCATACAGCCCGTCGACAGAACTTTGCTGCTGGCCGAACTCACGCCCGAGCGCAAAGTGCGCGACACGAATAAAGCCTCGAACGAAATCTATGTCTTTTCGGCCGCCGAGTGTCCGGCGCTGATGCGCGAGGTGGGACGCCTGCGCGAAGTGGCCTTCCGCACGGCGGGGGGCGGTACGGGTCTCGAAGTCGATATCGACGAGGAGGATACGGCGCCGGGCGGTTACTACCAGCTCATCGTCTGGGACCCCCAGGCGCAGGAGATCGTCGGCGGATACCGCTTCATCGTCTGCACGACGTCCCATCCGGAACATCTCTCCACGGAGCACTATTTCCGCTTCAGCAACCGGTTCCGTCGCCGTTATCTGCCCCGCACGATCGAGCTCGGACGTTCGTTCGTGCAGCCCTGCTACCAGGCGCGCGGCAACGCCAAGAGCATCTATGCGCTCGATAACCTGTGGGACGGCCTCGGGGCGCTGATCGTGCTCAACCCCGGCTGCAAATACCTTTTCGGCAAGGTGACGATGTATACCACCTACAAATCCATCGCCCGCAATGCCCTGATCTGGTTTCTGCGCCACTACTTCCCCGACCGCGAACGGTTGGTCGAGGGCATCCATCCGTTGCAGCTCGACCTGGACGACCCCTACTACGAACAACTCTTTTCGGGCGATACCTACCAGGAGAATTACCGCATTCTGTTGCAGAAAATCCGCGAGTTCAACGAGCATATTCCGCCGCTCATCAATGCCTATATGAATCTCTCGCCCACGATGCGCGTTTTCGATACGGTGTCGAATCCCGATTTCGGAGGCGTCGAGGAGACGGGTATTCTCCTCACTATTCCGGATATCTATCCCGAAAAACGGAAACGCTATACGCGCTGGATCGGCTGGCGGCGCAACCTGCGGGCCCGGCGCGAAGCCTTCCGCCTGCGGTTGATCGACCATCTGACGCGGCTGAAGAAAAAGCGCGCGTAACGAAATGTCGGGTCCGGGACGAACGAGTCTGCGGACCCGTTTCTTTTCCGGATGCCGGCGGTGCCGCTCCGGAAACGAAAAAACTCCGCACGGGGCGGAGTTCCAGGCAAACAATCGTTCTTTTCGGCGACGAATGCGAGACGCCGGCGAATTCCCCTATTCGGCTTTGTCGCTCGGATTCTGGGCCGGTGCGGGAGCCGGAGTTTCGGCAGGAGCCTCCTCCTTCGCCGGAGCCTCTTTTTCGGCCGGTGCTTCCTTGGCCGGAGCTTCTTCCTTGGCGGGTGCTTCCTGTTCCTGCGGGGCGGGTGCTTGAGGTTCGGGCATCTGTGCGAATGCCATTCCCGATACCATTGCCATAGCGGCCAACATCACGATGTGCTTTTTCATAACGCTTGAAAATTTAGGTTTTACGTTTCGTTTTTTCTCCGGGGGCTGTTTGCGACCGGTTTCGTGGAAGAGAAATTCAAGCGCTGTGCCACTCGATGGTGATTCGTGGTATTATGTTGTGTGTTAATGAAATATGGGATAATTGCTTCGTGCCGGGAAGTGTGGAAAAGTGTGGAACGGCGTCGGGAAGTGTGGAAAAAATCCCCGTTTCGACACCCTATTCGATGCCGTAGAGCCGCATTTTGTTGTAGAGCGTCTTGCGGTCGATGCCCAAGGCGCGGGCCGCGACGGATTTGTTTCCGGCGGCCGCTTCCAAAGCCTGGCGGATGCGCCGCTCCTCGTCGGCGGGATCGCGCAGCGGTCGCGCGGAATCCTCGGGCTGGGCGACGACGGCGGGCGGAAGCTCGCGGCAGGTGATCCACTCCCCGGCGGCGAGCAGCGTCGCGGACATCACGACGTTTTTGAGTTGCCTGAGGTTTCCCGGCCAGTCGTAACGGGCCATCGCGGCGGCGGCTTCGGGGGCGAATCCGACGATCCGGCGGTCGAGTTCGCGGTTGGCCTGGTCGAGGAAGAAGTCGGCGAACAGCGGAATATCCTCGCTCATGTGGCTCAACGGCGGCATTTCGAGCGTGAATTCGTCGATCCGGTGGTAGAGGTCGGCGCGGAAGGCGCCCCGGGCGATGGCGTCTTCGAGGTCCTCGTTGGTCGCCGTGACGAGGCGTATGTCGACCGGTATTTCGCGGGTGCTTCCCACCGGGCGGATGCGCCGCTCCTGCAAGGCGCGTAGCAGCTGTACCTGGGTCTCGTAGGTGAGGTTGCCCACCTCGTCGAGAAAGAGCGTACCTCCGTCGGCAGCCTCGAAAGCTCCCGTTTTGTCGCTCAGCGCCCCGGTGAACGAACCTTTGACATGCCCGAAGAACTCCGATGCGGCCAGTTCGCGCGGAATGGCTCCGCAGTCCACCGCCACGAACGGTTTCGCGGCGCGTTTGCTCTCGCTATGGATCAGGCGGGCGATATGCTCCTTACCCGTGCCGCTCGCGCCGTGGATCAACACGGACAAATTGGTCGGAGCGACCAGCCGTACGTATTCGTAGAGCCGGCGGGCCGCGTCGCTGCGCCCTTCGAGGTATTCGGGGAGCTCCGCAGCGGCGGACGTCTCCGTTTTACGGCGGCTTTTCGGGGCTTCGGCGGGGGATTGGGTCCGCTCTGCGGCGGGCGTTTCGGTCGCCTCGCGGATTTTGCGCAGCAGCTCGTCGGGATTCACGGGTTTGGATACGTAGTCCGCAGCTCCGAGTTTCATGCAGTGCACGGCGTTGCGGATCTCGGCGTAGCTCGTCATGACGATCGCCGGGATCTGCATACCGCGCCCGGCGAGCCATTGCAGCAGCGCCGTGCCGTCCTCGTCGGGCAGCCGCATGTCGCTCAGCACCAAAGCGAAATCGTTCGCTTCGAGGGCTTTGCGCGCAGCTCCGACACTCGTCGCCGTCTCGGCGTCGAAACCGCGTTTGGAGAGCCACGTGCGCAACATGAGTGCGAAGGTCACATCGTCGTCTACGATCAGAATCCGTTTCATACGGCTACAAAGTTATCCTTTTTTCCGATTCTGCGGCAATCTCCTCGATCTTTTCCGCCGCCTCGGCGATTCGCCGCCGCAATCCTTCGTCGCTCGGGTCCCACTGGCGTTCGGCCTGCCGCAGTACGGCGACGATCTCCGCGGCTCCGATCATCGTCAGCGTAGGAGCCATTTTGTGGGCCGTAGCGGCGATCGCGGCCGCGTCTGCGGCATCGAGTGCCGAGTGCAGACGGCGGCAATCCTCCCGCATACATCCTGCGAACGAACGCAGAATTTGCTCCGCAGCTGCGCGGTCGTCGCCTGCGAAACCGGTCAGGGCGTCGAAATTCCACCCTTCGGCGGGTGTTTTCGCGTCGGAACGGGACGTGCCCTCGACTGCCGGACGGTCGCCGCAGGCCGTAGCGATCGCGGCGATCAGTTCGCCCGAAGCGAAGGGTTTGCGCAGACAGGCCGCGAAATCTTCGAGGTGCAGCTCCTCGCGGGCCGAAACGGCGACGACGGGCAATGCGGGGTCGACTCTCCGCACGGCGGCCAGCACGGCGAATCCGTCGGCCGCAGGCATCTGGATATCGGTCAGCAGGGCATCGAACCGATTTTCGGCGACGAGGCGTTCTACATATGTCGGATCGTCGCAGCAGGCGGCCTCGATGCCGGCACGGCGACACATCGCCGCCGTCATTTCGAGTTGCAGGGGATCGTCGTCCACGAGCAGCACGCGGCGATGGCGTACGGCCGATTCCGGTTCTTCGGCATTTTGCGGCGCCTTGCCCACCGGAAGCGTGACGATGAAGCGGCTCCCTTCGCCGGGGCGGCTCTCCACCGAGATGGTGCCGCCCAGCAGGTCGACCAGCCGTCGGACGATCGAGAGCCCCAGTCCGAACCCTTCGACGCCCTGTGCCGAGCGCAGGCGTACGAACTCGTCGAAGATGCGTCGTTTCTCCTCGTGCGAAATTCCCCGTCCGGTGTCGCGGACCGAGAAGATCAGCCGGTCGTCGATCCGCATCACCCGGATGGTGACCGATCCCCGGTCGGTGAATTTCAAGGCATTGGAGATGAGGTTCCCTGCGATCTGCCGGATGCGCAGCGCATCGCCCGTGACGGCGGCCGCGACCTCCCCTTCGGTTTCCAGCCGCAGTTCGAGTCCTTTGGCCTGGGCCTGTGCGGCGAATCCCGTGCGGATCGATTCGAACAGGCGGAGCGGCTGGAATACTACCGGGTGGAGTTCCACCTTGCGCATGTCGAGCCGGTAGAAGTCCAGCAGGCTGTTTACCAGTGCCACGAGATGCTCGGTCGACTCCTTCATGTTGGTGAGATAGAGCGCTCTGCGGCGGTCGTTGTCGAGGCGTGACAGCAGGTCGATATACCCCATCACGGAGCCCAGCGGCGCTTTGATATCGTGCGTGATGGCCAGCATGAGCTTCTCGCGGGCGGCGAGCAGCGCTTCGTTGTTGCGGTTGGCGCGCTCCAGTTCGCGGCGGTAGCGGGTGCTGCGGTTGATATCGCGCCACAGGATCGCGACGAACGCCAGTACGAGCAGCAGGGCGATGCCCGTAGTCGTGGTCAGGATCGACGAAGCCCGTTTGCGGATCGCCTCGTTGCGGGCGATGCGTTGCAGGGATCGGGCCGTATCCTCGGCCTCGAAATCGGCGATCAACCGCAGGATCGTCGTGTTGACGAGCTCGTTGCTCGTGCGCAGTCGCAGCCCTTCGCGCCAAGCGCGGTCGTAGAAGTTCTGCCGCTCGTTCGCAATGCTGTCCTGCAAGGCGTGGAGAACCGTGGCGATGGTGTCCTTCACCGTCGTCGGAGCGACGGTCTCGACCACCTCGCGGCGCGAGATCACGACGTTCGAATCGCTTTTCGGCGGGCTGAAGACATCGGCCAGGCGGCGGAAGAAGCGCCTGCGCCGTTTCGGTACGGTGAGCGTGTCTTCGACGACGACGCTGCCCACGGCGACGGTGTCGGGCCGCGGCAGCGTGTCGGGGGTTTCGAGCAGTTGCCGGATATTTTTGTCGAGTAGCCCGACGGTTCCGGCCGAGCGGATGGAGCGGTAGAGGTTCATCGTCCGCCGCTCCTTGTCGTCGATCAGGCGGACGATGCTGTCGAGCCGCTGCGCCTGGGTCTGCAACGAGTCTCCCGCGGCGGAGAGCTGCCGCAGCGTATCGATGCACCCCCTTACGATGCGCAGCTCGTCGCGGTAGCGTTTTTCGTAGGAGCGGTAACCCGCCACCATCATCTGTCCGTAACTTTCGGCCTGGTAGAGGTGGTAGAGTGTGCGGCTGACGGCATTGCGTTTGGTTTGCGAGAGGACATAGCCGCTGTCGGGCGTGGCCATTCGCTCCGCAACGCGGTAGACGTAGCCTACGGCTGCGAAACACGCTGCCGCGAGCAGCAGATACCCCGCGATGATCTTGGCCTTGACGTATTTCGACTCCTTTTTCGCCCCGTTCATGCCTCAAATATACGCAAACTCCCGGAACTTTTGCGGTTCCGGGAGTCTTGTGCGTCTTATTCCTGCACTTTGTGTTTAAGATTGAGGAGGGGAAGCAGGAAAGAGATGATAG
>CANPHE010000028.1 GCA_947573795.1 uncultured Alistipes sp.
CTATCATCTCTTTCCTGCTTCCCCTCCTCAATCTTAAACACAAAGTGCAGGAATAGGATCACGTCCTTATTCGAGAGCGTCCCGCAAATGGTTTTGCGGGACGCTCGTTTGTCTCTGGCGCGGATTATGCCTATTTTTGCGGCTCGAAAGATGACGGTATTTATGAAAGAACTCACCCTTACGACTCCGACGCTGCTGTTTTCAGCCGTTTCGCTGATCCTGCTCGCCTACACGAACCGGTTTTTATCTTACGCCCAGCTCGTGCGTACGCTCCGGGAGCAACATCGGATTCAACCTTCGAAAATCACCCGGGCGCAGATCGACAATCTGCGTCTGCGGTTGCATCTGACGCGCACGATGCAGGTATTGGGCGTGTCGAGCCTGTTCCTGTGCGTAGCGGCGATGTTTCTGATATACATCGGACTGTCCGTATTCGCCGCCTATGTTTTCGGCGCGGCTTTGCTGCTGCTGATCGGTTCGCTCGGGGTTTCGATCCGGGAGATGCTCATTTCCGTCCGGGCGCTCGATTATCATCTCGACGATATGGAGCGCTAACCGTTCGCAGAGAGTCCTATTCCCGACCCAGGATGCGCATTTGCTGGCGGATCGACTCCTCGTGGATCGCCTGCAACACCGTGCGCATGAATTCGCGGTCCATGCCTATCTCTACGGCTTGTGCGGCGCGGCGAGCGAGCAGTTCTTCGTAGCGCTGCGCCTGGAGTACGGGCATGTCGTGCTCCTTTTTGTATTGTCCGATATCCTGCGACACGCGCATGCGGCGGGCCAGGAGTTCCAACAGTTCGTCGTCGATCTTGTCGATGCGGGCGCGCAGTTCGGTGAGGTTTTCGGTCGTGACACTCATTTCGCGGATGACGAGATTGCGGCAGATATATGCCAGGGTTTGCGGGGTGATTTGTTGTGCTTTGTCGCTCCAGGCGCAGTCGGGCGTGCAGTGCGCCTCGACGATCAGTCCGTCGAAACCCAGGTCCATAGCCTGCTGCGACAGGGGGGCGATCAGTTCGCGTTTGCCGCCGATATGGCTCGGGTCGCAGAAGATCGGCAGGCCCGGCAGACGACGGTGCAGCTCGATGGGGATCGACCACATCGGGTGGTTGCGGTAGAGGCTCTTGTCGATGGAGGTGAAACCGCGGTGGATGACGCCCAAACGGCGGATTCCGGCGTTGTGGATGCGCTCGACGGCACCGATCCACAGTTCGAGGTCGGGGCTCACGGGGTTCTTCACCAGTACGGGGACGTCCACGCCCCGCAGGGCATCGGCGATCTCCTGCATGGCGAAGGGATTGGCTGCCGTGCGGGCGCCGATCCACAGCAGGTCCACGCCTCCTTCGAGCGCCGCGGCGACATGCTCGCGCGTGGCGACCTCGGTGGCGGTGTACATTCCCGTTTCGCGCTTGACGCGGGCCAGCCAGGGAAGTCCCTCGACCCCTACCCCCTCGAAGCCGCCCGGCTTGGTGCGGGGTTTCCAGAGTCCGGCCCGGTAGATCGAAATGCCCTCGGCGGCGAGGTCGTGGGCCGTGCGGAGCACCTGCTCCTCGGTTTCGGCGCTGCAAGGTCCTGCGATGACCAGCGGCCGGCGGGAATTCATTCCCGGAAAACGAATCGGTTGCAAATCGTTCATAGTGTGGTATATTTTTCGTTTCAAATCTGCGGATTGGGACACTCGGCGTATTCGCCCAGGATGCGGAAATCGCTCGTCAGCGGCCGGACGGCCTCCACGGCCTGGCGGTAGCGCCGCACGTCGTCGAAAGTCACGTCGACGTAGAACAGGTATTCCCATTCGCGTCCGATGACGGGCAACGACTGGATTTTCGTCAGGTTGATGTCGTAGAACGACAGCACCGCGAGCACTTTCGAAAGGCTCCCTTGCGTGTGGGGCAGGGCGAAGAGCAGCGAAGCCTTGTTTTTCACGCCCTGTTCGGCGAATTCGGCCGTGCGCGTGCGGTCGGCCAGCACCAGAAAACGGGTGAAGTTGTGTTTGTTGGTCTCGATGCCGCGCTGGAGGATCTCCAGTCCGTACATCTCGGCGGCATCGGCGCCGCAAATCGCTGCCGTGGCGGCGAGACCTCCCCGAGCGATGTCGCGGGCGCTGCCCGCCGTGTCGTCGCACTCGACGACCTTCATGCCCGGATGGGCCTTCAGGAATTCCCCGCACTGCATCAGCGCGATGGGATGCGAACGGACCTCGCGAAGGTTGTCGAGCCTTTGACCGGGGAGTGCCGCGGCGACGTGCGATATGCGGATCTTCTGCTCGCCGACGATGGTCGTGCGGCTGCGGCGCAGCAGCTCGTGGTTCGGAAGCAGGCTACCCGCAATGGTGTTCTCGATGGCCGCGATGCCCAGCAGTTCGGGATCGGCGTCGAGGCGTCCGAAAAGTTCGTCGAAACTCCGGCAGGGGACGACCTCGATCCGCTCGCCGCTGAAGAAGCGGTGTGCGGCCGTTTCGTGGAAACATCCCGCGATGCCTTGGATGGCGATGCGTTTCATGCGTTGTCGTTTTTTAGGTAACGATATACGACTTTCCACCTCATCGGTTTTTCGCTTGCCCATTCGCTTCGGATTCTCATTGTCTCGCGGCCCTTGGTCGCGGTTGCGAACCACAAGGTAATAAGGCTTTTCGTATACCATTGTTTTTTAACGGAAAATCCCGCTCTGTGCGGAGCGGGATTTTCAAAAGTTCTATCGATTCGAATCTTTACGATCGCATACATGCCATCCCGCTCTTTCTTCCGTCGTAAAAGAAAAAGTAAAAAAAGTAGGATGCAAAATAAGATGCGTTCATTTTCGTATCGTTATCGGTACAAATCTACGAAAATATTCCGAGGAACGCAAATTTCGAGGCCGTTTTTCAGCGTTTGGGCTTCTGCCGTGCGACGATGGTGCGCAGATTCTCCATAAAGGTCTCGGCGTCGGTGGCACCTTGAATGCGGCCCAACACTTCGCCCTGCGTATCGAAGACCAGATAGAGCGGGATGGAACCTTCGCCGTATTTCTTCATCAGTTCGCGCCCCGTGGTTTTGTCCACGTCGTATTTCGCCGCGACGAATCGCTGGTCCATGAACTCGCCGACGTCCTTGCGCGAGAAGACCTGCCGCTCCATCATCCGGCAGGGCGGACACCAGGAGGCATAGAGGTCGATGAAGACCAGTTTCCCCGTTTTGACGGCCATTTCGCGCACGGCATCCGTCGATTTGGTTTCGAATTTCACCTGGGCCTGCGCCGCGGCGCTTCCGAGCACGAGGACCAGCAAAAGCAAGAGTCGTTTCATGGTAAGATGTTTATATATGGTAGCGTTTACAAATTCATCCCTTTCTCGGAAGGGGTTGCGTAAAATTATCGGTATCGGGAACCACCGGCAAATATCGCACCGAATGCCGGATCATTTCATCCGCTCGGTGCTCAACAGTCCGCAGGCGGCCTGGATGTCTTCGCCCCGCGAGGCGCGGATCGTCGTCTGGATGCCTTTGGCTGTCAAGGCGTCGCGGAAGCGGATCATCGCCGCGTCGTCGGGCGAGAAGTAGGGCGAACCGGGAATCTTGTGAAACCGGATCAGGTTGATGCGGCACTTGATGCCGTCCAGCAGGCGGCACAGTTCGCGGATGTGGCGCGGCGAGTCGTTCAGCCCGCTCATCACGATGTATTCGAACGAAACGCGCCGCTGGTGGGTGAAGTCGTATTCGCGCAGAATCTCCGCCACCCGGGCGATCGGCCACGCCCGTTCTACGGGCATGATCTGTGCACGTTCCTCGGAGAAGGGGTTGTGGAGACTGACGGCCAGATGCACGCGCGAAGTGTCGAGAAACCGCCGCAGCTCGGGAACGACGCCCGCCGTCGAGAGGGTGATGCGTGTCGGCGACCAGCCGAAACCCCACTCGGAAGTGAGGATTTCGAGCGTCCGCAACACCTCGTCGGCATTGTCCAACGGCTCGCCCATACCCATAAACACCAGGTTGGTGAGCCGGTCGCGTTCGGGCAGCGAGACGATCTGGTTGAGAATCTCCGCCGCCGAGAGCGAATGGGTCAGGCCTTGCCGTCCCGTGGCGCAGAAGCGGCATCCCATGCGGCATCCGGCCTGCGACGAGACGCACAGCGTCGCCCGCTCGCCGTCGGGGATATAGGCCGACTCGATGTAGCTGCCCCGCAGCGTGCGGTAGAGATACTTCTTGGTGCCGTCCTGCGAGCACGCTACCTGCTCGGGAGCCCGCAACGCCGGAGCGAAGCGTTCGCACAGCCGCTCGCGGTTCGCGGCCGAGAGGTCGCTCATGCGCATCGGGTCCTCGGTATGCTTGACGTAGAGCCACCGCGCGATCTGCCGCGCGGCGAAACGCGGCATGCCCATTTCGGCGCAGAGGGTCGCCAGTTCGTCGGGATTTTTTCCGTACAATATCTCTTTCGGTGCCATATTCGTCCTTTCCCGGAGTGTTCCGGAAGACAAAAGTAGGCAAAAAATAAAGATTTTTGCGACGGATCGCTCGTTTTTGGATTTTTATCCCTATATTTGTGGTGCATAGCGTACCTGTACCGGTAAAAACCGGTGAAAGGTCGTACACGGAGTTCGGACGAACAATTAAAATTTACGATAATGGAAATCAAGAAATCGCCCAAAGCGGACCTTCAGAACAAGCGGGGTCTTTTGCTCGAAATCGGATTGGTCATAGCGCTCGGTCTGGTGATCGTCGCGTTCAGCTACACGCCGAAGGAGCACCGAATCGAGAAAATCGACATGAACTACGGTCCCGTCGAGGAGGAGATCACCGAGATCACCCGTCAGGACCAGAAGCCGCCCGAACCTCCCAAGAAGGTCGAGGTGAAGGTGATCGCCGACCTGTTGCAGGTGGTGACCAACGACACCAAGATCACCACGGAAGTCGACTTCGCCGAGTTCGACGAGAACACCGAAGTGATCCAGCAGGTCGAGGTACAGGAGGAGCAGATCGAGGACGACCAGCCGTTCCTCATCGCCGAGACGATGCCCCAGTTCCAGGGCGGTGACCTCAATGCGTTCCGCAACTGGGTTCAGCAGAACGTCAAGTTCCCGCAGATCGCTCTCGAGAACGGTATTCAGGGCCGTGTGGTGCTGTCGTTCGTGATCGAGAAGGACGGTCGTTTGACCAACATCCAGGTACTCCAGTCGCCCGACCGTTCGCTGGCCGAGGAGGCTACCCGCGTGCTGAACAAGTCTCCGAAATGGACGCCCGGCAAGCAGCGTAACCAGACCGTGCGTGTAAAGTATACGCTTCCCGTAGACTTCCGCGTACAGAACTGATGTTGCGGTTCTGACCGACAAAAGGGTATCCGGCTTTCGGGCGGGATACCCTTATTTGTAGCATTCTGTTTGCAGGAGTGCGTACCGATCCGGGCAATCCGTTTCGCAGAGGCGGCGCCCCGGACTCCGGGCCGAAGCCCCGAGGAGCGAATCCATCTCCCGAATTTCCGGGAAACGAGCCTTCCGGAGTCGAATTTCCGGGAGCCGGCCCTTTAGAGCTGAATTCTCGGGAGAAACCGGCCTTCGGAACCGAATTCCTGGAAGTCGCGCCCTCCGGGACCGAAATTCTCGGGAGAAACCGGCCTTCGGAACCGAATTCCTGGAAGTCGCGCCCTTCGGGACCGAAATTCTCGGGAGACGCGCCCTTCGGAGCTGAATTCCCGGATAAACATAATTACGTCTTAAGACATTTACGATTTGGAAGAAAACAAACGAAATACCCCGGTTGCAGCCGAAACGGTGACGCGCGAACGCGCCGTGATGGTGGCGGTGATCCGGGACAATCAGGAGCCGCGCCAGGCCGAGGAGTACCTCGACGAATTGGAATTCCTGGCCGAAACGGCCGATATCGAGTGCGTGCGGCGCTTCACGCAGCGGTTGCCGCAACCCTCGTCGCGCATCTACGTCGGCCCGGGAAAACTGGAGGAGATCGCCGAATACTGCAAGGAGCAGGAGATCGACGTGGTGATCTTCGACGACGAACTGTCGCCCTCGCAGACCCGCAACATCGAGAAGACCATGCCGTGCCGGATTCTCGATCGCACGCGTCTGATCCTCGACATATTCCTTTCGCGGGCCCGCACGGCCTATGCCAAGACGCAGGTGCAGCTGGCCAATTACGAATACATGCTGCCCCGTCTGTCGGGTCTGTGGACCCATCTCGAACGACAGCGCGGCGGTACGGGAACCCGCGGCGGTGCGGGTGAGCGCGAGATCGAGACCGACCGCCGTATCATCCGCAATCGCATCGCCAAGCTGAAAGAGGAGCTCAAGAAGATCGACCGTCAGATGGCCGTGCAGCGCTCGAACCGCGGGGCGCTGGTGCGTGTGGCGCTGGTCGGATATACCAATGTCGGGAAATCGACACTGATGAACCTGATCTCCAAAAGCGAGGTGTTCGCCGAAAACAAACTCTTCGCGACGCTCGACACGACCGTTCGCAAGGTGGTTTTCGACAACCTGCCTTTCCTGCTCTCCGATACGGTGGGATTCATCCGCAAACTCCCCACGGAGCTGATCGAATCGTTCAAGTCGACGCTGGACGAAGTGCGCGAAGCCGATTTGTTGATCCACGTGGTGGATATTTCGCACCCGCAGTTCGAGGATCAGATCGCCGTCGTGAAACAGACGTTGCAGGAGATCGGTGCGGGCGACAAACCCGTTTACCTGGTTTTCAACAAGGTCGATGCCTATACCTATGTAGAAAAGGATGCGGACGACCTGACTCCTCCGACGCGCGAAAATATCTCGCTGGACGAGCTCAAACGCAGTTGGATCGCCCGGGCCAACACCCCGTGCATCTTCCTTTCGGCCCTCGCCAAAACCAACCTGGAGAAATTCCGTACGGATCTCTACGGCATGGTGCGCGAGATTCACGCCGGACGTTATCCGTTCAACAATTTCCTCTACTAAAAAGTATACCTAAAACGTTGCCAATTAGATACAATAGTTCCCTTTCGGTATTCTCGGACCTGTAACCTTGCGGTTTGCGCTCGAAGTCCCCTCCGAGGAGGGGATTTACGGCGCGTCGCTTTTAGCGACAACCGTGCGCCGTTTCTGCTGTGGCGGCTCAGCAATTCGAGCTTAGCTCGATTGCATTCGCCTGCTGTCGCAGTTAGGGGAGGGTCGGATTTGTAAACGCGGCGTTCCGCCGCGAGGCTTCAACCGCCCGGGATGAGATCGGGGTCGGAAAATCGCAAGGGTAATATATAGCCACTAAAACCTTAACCCGATATGACTGTACATATTCTTTCGCAGCAGAACAGCGTACTGAACAAGTTCATCGCGGAGATCCGCGACCGTGAAATCCAACGGGATTCGATGCGATTCCGCCGCAACATGGAACGCATCGGCGAAATCACGGCTTACGAGATTTCCCGCACGCTGGCCTATAAAACCCGCCTGGTCGCTACGCCGTTAGGCGAGGCCGCCGTGGAGATGATCGACGACAAGCTGGTCATCGCGACGATCCTGCGCGCGGGACTCCCCTTCCACCAAGGTTTTCTCAACTATTTCGACGATGCCCAGAACGCTTTCGTCTCGGCCTATCGTAAGAGCACGAAGGACGGGAAATTCACCGTGAAGGTCGAATATATCTCGTGCGGCGACCTGGAGGGCAAGACGCTGCTGCTGGTCGATCCGATGTTGGCGACGGGTTCGTCGCTCGTGCTGGCCTATAATGCCCTGTGCGAGCGGGGCGGCACTCCGGCTCATACGCATGTCGCCGCCGTTATCGCCAGCGAACAGGGGGTCGACTACGTGGTGAAGAACATGCCCCACCAGACGACCACCGTGTGGTGTGCCGCCGTCGACGAGGAGCTCACTTCGCGCAGCTACATCGTTCCCGGCATCGGCGATGCAGGCGACCTGGCCTACGGCGAAAAGATTTGAGAGTCTTGTAATTGCTATGGCAGCCGCATGTCTGCTTCTCTAAGGGGCGGACATGCGGTTGTTGCGAATTGAGGATGGATGCGATGAAAAAGAAGCTGCTTTTCCCCGTCGTGGTTTTCGCTGCGACGGTCGTTATGATGGTCTTGCAGAAACCGCTGTTTCTGATCCGTTATGCCGATTCGGCGGCACAGTCGGGATTCGGCGATTGGTGCCGCACGGTGTGGCACGGATTGTCGCTCGACATGACCGTCGCCGGATATGTCACGGCCCTGCCGCTCCTGGCCGAGCTGGCAACCCTGTGGGTGCGTCTTCCCGAACGCATTTGGCGGATCGCGCTGACGGTTTATTTCGTCGCGGTGTCGCTCTTCGCGGCGGCCGTTTTCGCCGTGGACCTCGGGCTGTACGCCCACTGGGGTTTTCGGCTCGACGCGACGATCCTGATCTATCTGGCCGATCCCAAGGAGGCCGCGGCGAGCGTCGATCTCGCCACGGGAACGATCTATTCGCTGCTGTTTCTCCTTTATGCCGGGGCGATGATCGTCCTCTACCACCGCATCGTGCGGCTGTTCGACGCCGAGCCGCAACCCCTGCTGCCGGCTTTCATCGGGTCGCTGGCGATGGTGATGCTCGCGGGTTTCGATTTCCTGGCGATCCGCGGAGGTACGGGGACCTCGGTGGCCAACGTCTCGAAGGTCTATTTCAGTCCGACGATGTTTCTCAACCACGCCGCCACGAATCCCGTATTCTCGTTCCTCGCGTCGTTGGGCGACCGGAAGGATTATGCCGACCGATATCCCTTTTACGACGAGCAGACCCTCGCCGAGCGTTTCGACGCCCTGCGCGGCAATCGGGCGGACGGAGGACCTGCGGAACGGGTCCTTGCCGTAGAGCGTCCCAATGTGGTGGTCGTTATTCTGGAGAGTTTCGCCCGCACGATCATGGATACCGAAGTCGACGGCGAGCCCGTCATGCCCAATATGCAGCGGTTGAAGGGCGAGGGCATCTGGTTCGAGAACTTTTTCGCCAACTCGTTCCGCACGGACCGCGGCGAGGTCGCCATTCTGAGCGGATTTCCGGCGCAGACGCGCATGTCGATCATGAAACTCCCGGCCAAAAACCGGTCGCTGCCTTCGCTGGCCCGGTCGCTGGGGCGCGAAGGCTATGCGACGAGTTTCGCCTACGGCGGCGATCTGAATTTCACCAACCAGGCATCGTATATGTATGCTACGGGTTGGCAGGAGCTTATCTGGCAGAAGGATATGCGTTTCGACGCCCCGACCGGCAAGTGGGGCTACGACGACAGCGTGGTCTGCGACTGGTTCGCCGAGCGGGTGATCGCACTCGCCGAGCGTGAGGAGCCTTTCCTCGCCGGGCTGTTGACGCTCAGCAGCCACGAACCTTTCGAGGTGCCTTATGCGAAGTTCGACAATCCGATTCTCAACGCGATGGCCTTCTCCGACGAATGCGTCGGGCGCATGATCGACCGCTGGAAGGCATCGCCTGCGTGGGACGATCTGTTGGTGGTGCTCGTCGCCGACCACGGTTATCCCTATCCCCGGACGCTGGCCTACAACGAGCCGCTGCGCCACCGGATTCCGATGATCTGGACGGGCGGCGCCGTCGCCTCGGCGCGGACGGTCGACGCCTATGCCTCGCAGATCGATCTGTGCGCCACGCTGCTCGCGCAGTTGGGTGTCGCGCACGACGACTACGACTTCAGCAAGGATATTTTCGATCCTGCGACGCCGAAATTCGCCTACTACGCCTTCAACGACGGTTTCGGCGTGGTCGCGGCCGACGGCCAGGCGATCTGGGACGCCACGGCGGGCGAGGCCCTGGGCGACGCGTCGCCCGAGCTGCTCGACACGGGGCGCACGATCTTGCAGCAGACCTATGCCGATATCGCACGCCGGTAGTGCGAATACCGAGATTTGGGTATTGCGCGCTTCGGCGGCGGCGTATTAACTTTGCATACGCGATCGAGTGTCCTCCCGACAAGGGCTCCGCATCGTGGTAAAACGAAAATAACGACCCCTACCATGAACGATTATCCCGGAGGATATAAGAACGGCGGATATACGGGCGAGGACCGGATGTGCGATCTGGTGTGCGACCGCTATCCCGTATTGCAGGTCATGAGCCGCTTCGGCATATCGCTCGGATTCGGCGATAAGACGATCGCCGAAGTGTGCGACGAAAACAAGGTCGACACGGCGACGTTTCTCGCCGTGGTGAATCTGCTGATGAATTACGGAGGCGGTGCCGATCCGTCCGCCGTGTCGGTGCGTTCGCTGACCGATTACCTCCACACTTCGCACGGCTATTTCCTCGGCTTCCGCCTCCCGGCCATCCGCCGCAAGCTCATCGAGGCGGTCGATTGCAGCCTGAGCGACGTTTCGTTCGCCATCATGCGCTATTTCGACGAATACGTGGCCGAGGTAGAGCGGCATATGTCCTACGAGGAGAAGACCGTATTCCCCTATGTCGAATCGCTGCTCGCGGGCGAGAAGAACGATGCCTATTCGATCGACGTGTTCCGCCGGCATCACGACCAGGTGGAGGCGCGGTTGCGCGAGTTGAAGAATATCATCATCAAATACTACCCGGCGGGCGGTACGAACGAGTTGAACGACGTGTTGTACGACATCTTCACCTGCGAACGCGAACTGGCGTCGCACAATGCCGTCGAGGACGAGATTTTCATCCCGGCCGTCGAGCGCCTCGCAGCCGAAGGCCCTCGCAATCCGAAGCCCGGAGCGTTGAGCCTGCGCGAGAAGGAGATCATCGTATGCGTGGTCAAAGGAATGACCAACAAGCAAATCGCGGACAAACTCTGCATTTCGACCCATACGGTCATCACCCATCGTCGCAACATTGCCGCCAAGTTGCAAATCCATTCGGCGGCGGGTCTGACGATCTACGCCATCGTCAACAAGCTGGTCGAACTCTCCGAAATCAAGGATACCATCGATCCGCAATCGTGAGCCGTCGGAATCCGCCCGAACGGAATTCGATCGGCGGGTTGCAGAAAAAAACCGAATGATTCGGGGTTCGGGCGAGCGTTTCGACCGCGTTTTTTATATTTGTACCTGTAACATTGTACCACGTGACGCAACGAAAGGCGGGCGACTTTCCAGTCGCCCGCCCGGTTTTTGTTACGGCACGGGGTCGTAGCCGCTGCCGCCCCAGGGATGGCAGCGCGCCAAGCGCCGCAGCGTGAGCCAGCCGCCTTTCAGGGGGCCGTATTTGCGCAGCGCCTCCAGGGCGTATTGCGAACAGGTCGGCGTGAATCGGCAGGCGGGCGGCGTGAAGGGCGAAATGCAGAGTTGATAGAAGCGCACGACGAGGATCAGCGGCAGTGCGCAAAGCCGTTTAAAGCCTTTCCGAAACTGCTGCCAGAATTTTGCGTACGGCATGCGCGATGGTTTTGTAGGGAAGTTCCTTTTTCGAGGAGTAGATCAGTGCCAGGTCGAGGTTGACGGGGGTCCGGGTCTCGGTCAGCAGCAATTTCTGCAAGCGGTAGGCCTCTTTCGTGCGGCGGCGCAGCAGGTTGCGCTTGTTGGCCCGCTTGTGGAATTTCTTGGGTACCGAGAAAAGCACCTCGACCGTCTGTTCGCTGTCCGTTTCGGCATACCATACGTAGCGGAACGGAAAGACGAAACCGCTTTCGCCTTCGGTGAAAATACGGCGCACGGCCCCGAGCGAGCGGAGCCGTTGCGAACGAGGGAGCGATCGAGGAGTCGTCATGACCGGTATTATTTGCGGGTCTCGGCGGCCGGGCGGCGTGCCCGGCTTTTCTTGGCCAGCTTATGTTGCTGGTTGCGGATGAACTCCTCCTTCTCCGTGTCGGTCTGAAGCTCGACGGGAACGATCTCCTCGCCTTTGCGCACCTTGTCCAGATAGAGGTCGATGGCCTTGACCATCGAAGGTGCGGCGGGCGTCGGGGCGTTGGCCAGCACGGTGATTCCGGCATCGAGCGCCGCACGCAGCGTACCTTCGCCGAAGACGGCTACGGGAGGCAGTTCGTCAGCATCGAAGTTCTCGACGAGGGTTTTCACGTCGGTCGGCGAGTAGAGCGCCAGCAGTCCGTAGTCGGCGAGCTTCACGCCGCTCAGGTCGGCGGCCACCGTACGGGCCAGAACGACCGGATCGACGGGCAATTTCAGCTTGACCATCGTTTCGGGCAGCTCGGGCTTGTGCGGCTCGCTCAGGGCCAGCAGCATCTTTTCGTCCTTATGCTTGATAATCAGCTCGACGAACGAGGTGAACGATCCGTCGGCGAACGAGATTTTCCGTTTGCGGTAGACGATATACTTTTGCAGATAGAGCGCTACGGCCTCCGTCTGGCAAATGTACTTCATGTTCTCCGGAACGGTGATGCGGGCCTCTTCGCAGATGTGGAAAAAACTGTCGACCGTGGTGCGCGAAGTGAAAATCACGGCCGTATGCGTGAGTATCTCGACGCGTTGTGCGCGGAATTCCTTCAACGATACGCCTACCACGCGGATGAAGGGCTGGTAGGTGATTTCCACGTCGTATTTCTGGGACAGTTCGTAGAACGGCGATTTTTCGATGATTGCTGGCCTCGGCTGCGAAACCAATACGTGCTTGACTTTCAAAGTTTCGGAGTTTAGGGATTGTTTCTCATGTTATCTTGCCGCGATAAGCCATATAAAGCTGATCGGAAAGACTTCCACAGCGCAAAGGTACAAAAACCAATGCAAAATCGAAACTTTTTTGGCAAGAAACAGGTTGAGTGTCTCTCTGAGGTACAAGACGGCCGTAACGAGCAATTCGACGACGATGATGCAAAACCAGACGTCGCCCGTGCCGCGGGGGCAGAGCGCGAAGAGCAGCAGGGCGGGCGAGGTGACGATCACCGCCAGGGAGAAATAGGTGCGTTTGAGCAGCAGCAGTTGCGAGACGAAGGGTTGTGCGAGGACCAACGCTCCGGCCGAACGCAGCAAACCGGTCTGGAATGCCGCGACGGCGACGCAGACCAGCGTGGCCGAGAGGCTCAGCGCCACGACGGCACCGTGGGACAGGGCGTCGGAGAGGGTACGGGGCAGGAGCGAATCGCCGTATTTGACGACCATGACTCCCAGAAAGAGCATGCCGATGGCCGTAGCGATGTGCAGGAAGCGCGAAAATCCGCTCGCTCCCGACTCCTCGGAGAGCCGTTTGGCCGAGGCACGGTCGCGCGAAACGCGGTCGAGCAGCAGTCCTACGTCGGCCAGGTTGCGGTAGAGCAGCATGGCGTAGGTGGCAGCCAGGAGCAACACGAAGCCCTGGAACACGGGGTTGTCGGTGAGCGACGGGGCTTGCGACACGGCGAGCCGCCCGGGAACGACGATGCGGGACTCCGTGCCGAAAACGGCCCGTGCCGTCGTGTCGCGCCACGGCGAAGCGTCGGCCGGGAGAGCGAACTCCGCCGACAGCGAATCGGCGGTTCGCAGCGAGTCTATGGCCAGGGGGGCCGTTTGTAACGAATCGACGGCGAAGGGCTCCGATGGCAGCGAGTCGGCGGCGGAAAGCTGTGTTCCGAGCGAATCGGCGGCGAACCCGTCGGATGCGTCGGGATATGCCGGGTGCTGCTCTGCGGGCGCCGCATCGTCGGGATGCACGTCGTCCCCTGGCTGCGTCCGGGAAACGGGCCTCTCCGACGCCTCTCCGGCCGGGGGAGCATATGATCGCACCGCACTCATCCGGCGTAGCTGCGTTTGAGCGTGATACGGATCGTGGTGCCCTTGCCGATCTCGGAGTCGACGACGGCGATCTTACCTTTGTGATACTCCTCGACGATGCGGCGCGAGAGTGAGAGTCCCAGACCCCAGCCGCGGGTCTTGGTCGTGAAACCCGGTTCGAAGATGCGTTTCCAGTTGTTTTTGGCGATTCCCTTGCCGGTGTCCTTCACGTCGATCATGACGTGCTGTTCGTCCGACGAAATCCGTACGGCGATGGCTCCGTGGCCTTGCAGGGCGTCGAGCGAATTCTTCAGCAGGTTCTCCACGACCCACTCGAACAGCGCCGCGTTGATGTCGGCCTGCACGGGGGCGATGGCCAGTCCGTTGTAGTCGAGCGTGACGTTGCGCGGAATGCGCTTGCGGAAGTACATGACCGATTCGCCCACCGTCTCGTTGATGTTGGCCGGCGTAAGGGGCGTTTCCGAGCCGATCTTCGAGAACCGGTCGGTGATCTTCATCAGGTGGGCCAGGTCCTTGTTCATCTCCTCGACGGCACTCTGGTCGACGGGTTGCGTGCGCAGGAACTCGATCCACCCCAGCAGCGACGAAGTCGGCGTACCTAACTGGTGGGCGGTCTCCTTGGCCAGGCCGATCCACACACGGTTCTGCTCGTCGTGTTTCGACGAACGGAAAGCGATATACCCCAGAGCGATGAAGGCGATGATGACCAAAATCTGCACGTAGGGGAAGTAATAGAGCGATTTGAGCAGCGCCGATTTGCCGTAGAAGATGATGTGGTAGTGATCGGGGTTCCACCAGAAGCGCACGATGCGCGGCGGGTTCTCCTCCGTGAAGCGGTCGATCTGCTTGCGCAGCCGGTCGGGATGGTCGATGATCTTGTCCGGAATGAGGTGCGAACTGATGACGTTGAGGTCCTGGTCGGTGATGATGAACGGGATGTTGTTGTTGTTCGAGATCAGGTCCTCGACCATCGGGTCCTGTACCTGGATCGTGCCGCCCTGCACGTCGCGGTTGACGCGCTCCATGGCGTGGGCCCACAGGGCGACGTCGTGCTGCTCCTTCTCCTTGAGCTTGCGGGCCATGTTGTTGGTGTAGAGCAGCGAAGTGCAGCCCAGTACGACCCCCACGACGATCACCGCCACGCGGTTGCGGAACGAAAATATGTCGCGCCGGAATTTCATCATTTGCGGGCCGTGTCGAGCATCGTCGTGATGCGGTTGTACTCCTCTCTATCGCGCAGCACCTCGACGGCACGGCGGACCTCCTCGTCGCCCGGCAGCGAATGTTCGATCACTCCGGCCGTATAGGCGTGGCGCAGCACGATGTCGTTCTCGATCGACTCCACGATCTGCGCGCGGTAGGTCTCCAGATTGGTCTGCGTATCGTCCCGCAATTCGGCTTCGAGTTCCTCGAAGCGGCGGGTCAGCTCTTCGAACCGGTCGTCTTCCGAGGCTTTTTTCAGGCTTTTGAGCGCCCGGCGCGTATCGGATTCGTAGGGCACCTTCTTATCCTGCATGAAGGCGCGGAAGGCGTCGTAGTCGGCCTCCGTGATCGCGAAGTTCTTCGCATCGATCCGCTCCCCGGCGTGGCGGCGCATGTATTCGTCGCCGAAATCCTCGATGAACCCCAGGGCGTAGAGCGTCATGGCGAAACGCGAGATATACTGCGGCTCGGTGCGGATGTCGGGCATCACGCCGCCCCCGTCGTAGACCTTGCGTCCGGCGCGGGTCGTGAATTCACGGATCAGCGAGTCGGGAACCGTCCGCACGTCGCCCTCCTGCGAGTGGGAGTAGTCGATGGCCTGGATGCAGCGGCCCGAGGGAATGTAGTATTTGGCCGTGGTGAGCTTGACCATCGTGTTGTAGCCCAGCGGGCGGGTGGACTGCACGAGCCCCTTGCCGAAGCTGCGCTGGCCGATCAGTACGGCACGGTCGAGGTCCTGCAAGGCTCCCGAGACGATCTCGGCCGCCGAGGCCGAATTGCCGTTGATGAGCACCGCCAGCGGAAGATCGGGCAGAATGGGTTCCGACTCGGTGCGGTAGACCTGTTTCGACGAGTCGGTGCGGCCCTTGGTGCTGACCACCTCGGTGCCTTTGGGCACGAACATCGAAAGAATCTTCACCGCCTCCTGCATGATGCCGCCGCCGTTGGAGCGGTAGTCCAGCACGAGCCCCCGCAGGTCGCCCTCGGCGCGGAGCCGCTCGATGGCGGCGCGCATCTCCTCGTAGCACCCTTCGGTGAAGTCGTTGTGGCGGATGTAGCCGATCCCTTCGTCGATCCATCCGGCGTAGGGAATACCCGGAATGGCGATTCGCTCGCGGGTGATCGCGACGCTCTCCTCCGTGCCGTCGAGGTGGCGCACCGTGACGCGGACCTTGCTCCCCGGTTCGCCCTTGAGGCGTGCGGAGACCTGCTCGGTGGTGAAACCCTCGGCCGATTTGCCGTCGATGGCGACGATCCGATCGCCGATTTTCAACCCGGCGCGGTCGGCGGGCGAATTTTCGTAGGGCTGGGCGATCACGACCCACTCGTCGCGCTTGCGGATGAGCGAGCCGATGCCGCCGTATTTGCCCGTGGTGAGCAGCTCGAATTCGGACATGCGCTGCTCGGGGATGAATTCGGTGTAGGGGTCCAGGTCGCGGACCATGCCGTCGGCCGCCCCCTCCATCAGTTTGTCGGGGTCCACTTCGTCGACGTATTCCAGCGTGAGGGCGCGCATCATGTTGAGCGCGATCTCCATATTGCGGCCCAGCCCGAAGTCGTTCCGGGCGGCGCACAGCAGCAATCCCAGGATTGCCGCGACCGCCGCAGCGGCGAGTATGTTGCGTCTTCTATTCATTGCGTTTGACCATCGTCAGGTAAGCGTCCAGCCGGTAGGCCGCGCGGGCTACGCCGCGGCGGATGCCGTCCAGCCGGATCCATTGTCCGTACTGCGTCACCTCGATCTCGTCCTCGAAAAGCAGCAGCGCTTTGAGTGCGAACGTATCGGCGCGGAAGATCATCTTCCCCTCCTCCTCGCGCAGCAGCGAAAAGCCTGCCGAACGCATGGCGTTGAGGATTTGTTCGCGGTGTTCCTCCATGTCGCCCTCGACCTGCCGCACGACGAATCCGAAGCGGGGATAGAAGGCTGCCAGCAGGAGAATCGCCCCGAACATCTTCACGAAGCGCGTCGTGTGGAGCGCTGCGTAGAGCGTGTCGTCGAGCGACAGGGCCGAGGTCCCCGTGGCGATCATCAGCGCCATCAGTCCCGTACAAAGAACGCACAGGGCGACGAAATATTTTAGGGCTCGAACGAAGTATTTCATAAAACGACGGTTTTAAGGTTCCTATGCGGAGAAGTCGCGGCCGATCGCGTCGGCGATCCGCTGCATGAGCCATTTGGGGGTCGACGTGGCGCCGCAAATGCCGACCGACTGCGCTCCGGCGAACCATTCGGCCCGCAGTTCGGAGGCCTCCTCGACGGTATGGGTCTGTGCATTGGCGCCCCGGCACACCTCGGAGAGGACTTTGCCGTTGGACGACTTGCGGCCGCAGACGAAAATCACCACGTCGAAGCGCCGGGCGAAATCCGCGAGATGCTGCTCGCGGTTCGAAACCCGGCGGCAGATCGTATCGTCGAGGGTGACGGCCGCGGGATCGCTCGCCCGGCGGCGCATCTCCTCGCCCAGACGTTCGAACAGGGCGATGCTCTGCGTCGTCTGCGAGAGGAAGTAGACGGGCCGTGCGAAGTCGATCGTATCGAGGTCTCCGGGGCCTTCGATGACGATCGTCGGAGCCTCGACCTGCCCCGCGAGCCCCACCACTTCGGCGTGACCCCGCTTGCCGAGGATCACGACCTGGCCGCCGACGCGCCGCATCGCTTCGTGGGCGCGCACGACACGCCGTTGCAACCCCGCGACGACGGGGCACGTGGCGTCGATCACCTCGATGCCCAGTTCGCGGGCCGCGCGATAGGTCGTGGGCGGCTCGCCGTGGGCCCGGATGAAAAGCCGGCAGCCGCTCAGCCGCGGCAGGTCGGCATGCGTGACGGTGCGCAGCCCCAGTTCCTCGAGCCGCTGCACCTCGATGCGGTTGTGGACGATATCGCCCAGCGAATAGACCGTACCGCCCTCGGCGAGGGCTTTTTCGGCCTCCGTGATCGCCCGGACTACGCCGAAGCAAAAACCCGATTTATCGTCGATTTCGATGTACATGCAAAATACCGTGAGGTCGCCGGCCGAAGGCGGTCCGGAAAATCCGTATCGGCTACCGGTTGCTGCGGAGCCGGAATTCGCGCATCAGCCACTCCATCTGTTCGTCGACGGTCATGTGGCTGTTGTCCAGTTCGACGGCATCGTCGGCCCGGCGCAGGGGCGAGACCGCACGGCTCATGTCGGCGGCGTCGCGCTCGCGGACGTTGCGTTCGATCTCCTCCAGCGTCACCCGCTCGCCCTTGGCCGTCAGTTCGTCGTAACGGCGGCGGGCACGGACCGCGGGGTCGGCCGTCATGAAGATTTTCAGCTCGGCATCGGGGAAGACCACCGTGCCGATGTCGCGTCCGTCCATTACCACGCCGCGGCGGCGTCCCATCTCCTGCTGCATGGCTACCAGCTTGCGACGCACCTCGGGGATGGCGCTCACGGCGCTCACGCAGTTGCTCACCTCGATGGTGCGGATCTGGCCCTCGACCAGATCGCCGTTAACATAGATGTCGCTGGCGCCGCGCTCGGGGTTGAAGCGGAACGTGATGTCGATGCGGTCGAGCAGCCCGACGACGGCCTGCTCGTCGACGATGCCCGAGCGGATGGCGCCGTGCCTCAGGGCGTAGAGCGTCACGGCGCGGTACATGGCGCCCGTGTCGATGAAGATGTAACCCAGGCGTGCCGCGATGGCTTTGGCGAACGTGCTTTTACCGCACGACGAAAATCCGTCGACGGCGATTATGATTTTGGATTCAGTGTCCGACATTGGGGAATATATCAAAAAAGGTGGAAAGTATCGTGTAAATACCCAAAATGCCGATCAGCAGTCCGGCGACGTGGTTGATCGTCAGCATATGGCGGGGCCGGAAGCGGCGGCGGAACAGGTTGAGCACGCAGGCCAGCAGCGTCCACCAGGCGAATGACCCGCCGAAGAACCCGGCGATGGTGCACACAGCGCGCAGCAGTCCTCCGAATCCGGCCTCCGTCATGTCGACGTTCGAAATCTTGAAGACGGCGAAGAAAGCCAGGATATAGGGGACGACCATGATGAAATTGGCGATCGTGAGTCCGAAGATCGAGGCGAAATCCTGCCAGAGCGACGTTTTGCCCGCACGGTTGCGACGGATCTGCGGAACGGGGTTCTGCGAGAAGATATAGACGCCGACGATCACCACGAAGATGCCGCCCAGGACCCGCAACAGCGTGTTGTACTGCTCGATCTGCGTCTGGAGCATCGAGTAGAAGAACAGCGCGGCCATGGCCATGAACGTGTCGGCGCACGCGACGCCGAGCCCCGAAACGATGCCCGAACGACGGCTCTTCGAGAGCGTGCGTTGGATGCACAGCACCGCTACGGGTCCGACCGTGATCGAGGCGGCCACACCTACGCAGATGCCGCGGAACAGCACTTCCAGTATTTCGAAGGGCATACTCACCGTTTATGCGATTTTTAGACAGCAAAGATAATAAACTTCCCCGATATATGCCTTAATATGGTAGGTCGGCTGCAAAATTTCTGCGGGCGGACCCGGTTCCGAGACGGCGCGTTTCGGCAGGCTGCGATCCTCGGAAGCGCGCAGACGCAGCTTGCGATATTCGCTTCCGCAGATTGCCTTCCACACGGCAAACACGCCCCGGCTTTAGCCGGGCAGCCGCCGAAGCCGACCGACCTTCCGGCTATTCGCCGTTCGCCTTGGAACCTTTCCCCCACTTCGGCTTGATGCCGAGGAAGATTTCGAAATGGATGCCGGGCATGGGGTGCGACAACACCGAGAGATACTCCTCGTCGAAAAGGTTTTCGACGCTGCCTTTGAGCGAAAGGTCGGCCCAGCGCAGCGAAACGCCCTTTTCGAGGGTCAGGTTGTTCATGTAGTAGGGCGGCAGATAACCCGTGAGCGAGCGGCTTTCGTTCGACATCGTATTTCGGTGGCTGTAATGGCACCATTTGTAAAGCAGGCTCCAGCTTCCGTAGGAGAGCCGTCCCGCGAGCGTGGCCGAACATTCGGGAACGTAGGGCAGCTGCCGGCCCACGGAGCGGTCGGCGGGGCTCATCGGGTCGCCTTCGTTGACCGAACGGGTCCACGAGAAGCAGCCGTCGAGGCCCAGACGCCAGGCGCGGCCCAGCCGGCGGTCGAACGACGCCTGCACCTCGACCCCATAGGCGTGCACCTCCCGGACGTTGCGCGGGGAGAAGAACCCTTTGGTCGTCGGCAGCCACAGAATCCAGTCGTCGATATGCTGGTCGAACCATGCGGCCGATCCCGAAAGCGTCCAGCGCTCGTCGCACCCGCAGCGGAACGAGAGGCCCCCTTCGTAGGAGAAACCGCTCTCGCTGCGCAGGTCGGGATTGCCGCCCGGCTTGAAATAGAGGTCGTTGAGCGTCGGGAAGCGGTAATTGCGCGACAGGGAGGCCTTCGCCGTAAGCTGCCCCCGCTTCGAAAGCACATAATCGGCGAAGAACGCCGGAATGAGGGGCGAGCGCTCCGTGCCGAAAAGCTCCTCGCGCAGAACGAGCGATAGACCCAAACGGTCGGTCGGGCGCCACCGCGCGGTGAGGGCGGCCGAGAGCTCGGCCCGGCGTTCGTCGTACTCCACGCGGGCCGCCTCGCCCGACTGGGTGAGGATCGTGCGGTCGGCGCTGTGCACCCGGTGCTGGTGCAGGGCCACGCTTCCCGTCAGCAGCCAGGCCCGCGAGGGGGCGTATTCGCCTTCGACCTCCCCGTAGAAGGTCTCCGTGCGGCTGCGCGAACGGATCATGGGTTCCAGCGTGCCGTTGCCCTTGTCGGCGCTGTAATCGTAACGGAGGCGCGAGTGGACGTAGCCGGCCCGTGCGGCGACTTTCCACCGCTCGCGCGTATGTTCCCACGCGAGGACGCCGCGCAAGGTCCTCTCCCGCTGCCGGTTCTCGAAATCCGTAGGATCGCTGTATTCGGTCGTCAGGGCCGCCAGCTCGCGGTCCGAATCCAACCACCAGGCACTCAGTGAGAGACGGTCGCCGCCCCGGGTGCGGTAGCCGACCTCTTGCAGGACGTGCAGGTCGCGGTAGGCGCCGCTGCGGTTGCGCTCCCGGGGGTAGTACTGCCCGACGATGCGGTGCTCGTCGTCGTAGATGTTCTCCTTGCGGTCGCGGTTGACGTAGGGGTAGTCGTTGGGCGAGGAGCTGAGCACCGCGCGCGTCGAGACCTGCCAACGCTCGTCGCCGTAGGTGAAGCGGGCGAATTCGTCGAAGGTGCGGAACGACCCGATGCCCTGGACGTATTGCACGCCGAAGCCCCGCCGATCGTTCGTCGCCGTGCGCAGCCGGATGGCGCCGCCCAGACCGCCGCCCGTGTCGGTGACCGACGAGGTGCCGTGCAGCAGCGTCGCGCGGTCGATGAAGTAGGCCGGGATCAGCGAAAAATCGGTCATGCCCAGCATCGGCGAGTTGATGCGCATGCCGTTCCATGTCACCTGCGTATGCGAAGGCGACGTGCCGCGGAACGAGACCGTCGAGAGCGTGGCGCGGCCGTGGCTTTTCACGAAGAGGGGCGAGGAGAAGGTCAGCACGTCGGCCATCGAGAGGGCGATATTCTCGCGCAGGACGAGGGTGTCGATCTGCGTGCGGCGGATGCCGATCTCCTTGAGGGGCCGCACCCCGTCGATGCGCACCTCGCGAATGTCGATCCGCTCGCCCGACCACCCTTCGGGCAGGACGACGGCCGGCTGTTGGGCGCGCACGCTGCCGAGCGACAGCAGCAACAGAAGCGGTATTCGGAGTTTCATGGGCCGAGGGTTTATTTCCAGCAGAAGGCTGCCGGGGTGATGCCGACGTAGAAGCTGTCCAACAGTTCGCCGTCGGGCGAATAACGGTAGACGATGCCCTCCTGCTGGTAGTCGATGGCGTCGGCTACGTAAACCTCGCCGCTGCGGGGATCGACGCTCAGGCCGTAGTATTTCGTCTCGCGGCTGCGCAGCCACGGCTGTGCGGGGAGCTGCTCGGCATCGACATCCATCCGCCAGATATGTTCGTCGATCCAGTAGAGGGTGCAGCCTTCGCCGTCGAGTTGCAGTTCCGTGAGCGCGTCGCCCGTGCGGAAGCGGAATTCGAGCTCTATGGCGAACCGCTCGGGGTCGATGCGGTAGAGCCCCGGGGCCTCGTAGCCGTAGGGGCTGCCCGGATAGCCGCCGTCGGTGGCGGTCCACAGTTTGCCGTTGCGGTCCAAGACGAGCGACGTGGGCTGGATGCCGACGGTCAGTTCGGCGACGACGCGGTCGGTCCGGGTGTCGATCTTCAGCAGGCGGTTCTGGTAGGACCAGCAGTTGACGTAGACGTAGGGGCCCTGCTGCACCATCTGCTCGGTCGAACCGCTCTCCATCGTCATGCCGGGACATTCGATCTGACCCGTGACGGCGAAGCGCTGCGGGTCGACGATCAGGATGCGGTTGTCCCAGAGCTGGGTCACGTAGGCCTTGTCGTCCGAAATGAAATGGATGTAGCGCGGCGAGGTGAAACCCGTGATGCGGCCCCGTTCGCGCAGCGTCGCGGGATCGACGGCGAAGATCACCCGCGAGCGGTTCACTACGATCCATCCCAGGCCGCCGTGCAGGGTCATCGACTGGGCTACGTCGCCCAGTTTCATGGCATTGGAGCGGTAGAACAGTTCGTTTTCGACCGTGCGCGCCTCGGGGTCGTAGAACGAGAGCGTGGCGTTGCCGTATTGGAAATTGCCTTCGTTGAGGATGAAGAGCCCGGGGGCGTCGAGATGCAGCGTCTCCGGTTCTCCGTATTCCCACTTCATGCAGGCGCAGAGTGCAAAGAGGCAGAATGCCCCAGCGAGGATATGTCGTGCGGTTCGCTTCACGGCGGTTCGTTGAATTTCGGAAAATCATACGTTGCGGAAATCGCTTCGGGATTCGTGCGTTCGGACGCTCGCTCCTCTTGCGGTTTTCCGCTCCGGAGGCCGTATTCCCGCAGCCGACCGGTCGTCGAAACGCAGCGGCAGGTCTTCTGACTCGTTCCTCCCGTGCGCCTTCCCGGTCCTTTCGGGACCAGTGGCCTGAGATCGCACGGGCCTGTACGCCCTCGTCGGGCGGGAACTCACAGCAACGGGTATTGTCGCAGCTTTCCACTGCATTCCCTTTTCACTCGGCGGGACGTATTTCCGCCGGGAACCGCTACGGTGCAAAGATAACGATTTAAAACGAAGAATCATCCCTCCAAGAGAGGGGTTTTATGGTCGTAAAGTGAAAAGTATTTTGCTACGGTCATAAAACCTTTCGCCTTGGGTAGTCGGGCGGTTCGCCGCCGGCGGAGGCAGCCCGAGCCTTCGGGCGATCTGTCCGATAATTGCAAATGCGGTCCATAGGACCGCGCAGTTCGTCGCCACCCCGGGCGGCGGACCGCAGTGCCCGCCCGCTGTTTTCTCCGTAACGATATACGACCTTACGCCTTGTCGGTTTCTTGCCTGTCCGTTCGCTCAGGACGGTCGAACGGACTGTGCCTGTGTTCCGTGCTTTTTTGCGGTTCGTCCGCGGCCGTCGCGAAATAACGATCGAAATTCGACCGCAAAGTCTTTTAATTCGAAAAAATTATCCTATCTTTGTATCGGAATAATATAGTTAAAGGTCAAGACAAACCTTTATACCGTTCACAAACTCGCGACTATTATAACATTATAATAGGTTTTGACTGGTGTAATATTTGTCTGAAACCTGTGCCTTGCCCCTGCACTCGGTGCAGGAGGCATGCACGGGCGTAAGGGCAGCTTACCAGTTAAGGCTCGCGAGGCCGGTGAACGGGGCTGTACCTGCGTCCCGTGCTTTTTTTATGTTTCGGGCGCAATGAAACGACGATGCACCAAACCGTTATGCGACCGATACGAACATACAAGGGTAAAGGGTTCACCACCTGCCGCGGTTCGAACCGCGGTTGCCGGACCCCTCGTCTGCGGGCGCATGCGGCGCGAGAAATATCCGGCGGTATCCGCAGTTCCATGTTTCGGGTTCCCAGGTTCCGCATCGGCTGTTTCTCGCTTTTCTTACCGGTGCGGGACCACGAAGGTCGGTGGGCCTGCTATTGCGTCACCATCGCGCCTCGTACCGGTCTGAAATAAAATCCCGCGGGCGCGGGGCCCCTTGGATATCTTCATGACAAGGACTTTAGTTGCGTCACTATCTGCTCCGTGCCCGCTTTTTAACGTCATATCGCAGAAAAATCCGCTTTCGCGATTCGGAAAGTTGCGGTCTTGCGGACCGTGCAGTTCGCCGCCACCTCCGGCGGCGGACTACCTCTCGCCGAAGATTCGGGTTTTATGATTAACGATGTTTCCTGCGAACTGCAAGGCTCTGCCTTGCCATCTTCGGCGGCTCGCACCAAGGCCCAGCCGCCGAAGATGAGCAAACCATAAAGAATAAAGCGATCCGAAAGATCGTTTTTGCGGCATGCGGCACCAAGAGCCGCGTACCAAACAATGCGCCCCGGAGCTTGAGGCATCCGGGGCGGCATGTTATGCAGCTAAGGCGGTTATTTCATCACTGTCTGCGTCTGGCCGATCAGGCGGCCTTCGCAGTAGAGTTCGATGCGGTAGGTGCCGGCCGAGAATCCGCGGCTGTTGAAGTAGATACCCACTTCGAGGTCCTGGTTCTGGTAGTCGATTTCACGCATGGCCGAATAGGTGAGGCGTTCGCCCTCGAATTCGAAGGTCGGCATCGCTTCGGTGGTCAGCACGTAGCCGTCGGGCGAAGTGATACGCAGGTAGACGGCCTTGTCGCCCGGCACGGCCAGTTCGTTGGCCGACAGCACGAAGTCGACCCGCAGGCGTGCGGCGTTCTTGATGCGCGACACGGGTTTGCCCCGTTCGTTGAGCGACGCCATGCGGATATCGCGGGCGCGCAGCACCGAACCTACCTTGACTTTGTTGTCCAGTTCGGCGGCCTTCTCCTCGGCCATTTCGGCGCGCAGCCGGGCCGAAGATATCTCTTTGCGGTAGGAGACGTTTTCGCTGATGAGCTTCTGGTTGAGCGTGTTGAGCGAGTCGATCTGACGGATGTAGCCCTTCATGATCGTGCGCAGCGTGCCGACCTCCTTTTCATACTGTTTGATCTTCGCCAGGTTCCACGAACGCTCCTTCTTGAGCCGCGTCATGAGCGAATCGGCCCGTTCGCGCTCGAAATTGAGGCTGGCCGAGATCGTGTCGTTGGTGATGGTCAGGTTCTCGTAGTCGGTCATGAGCCGTCCCAGGTCGTTCTGGATCGAATCGCGATCGGCCTGCAACAGTTCGTTGTCGCGCATCTGCTGGCGGTGGATGCTGAAATAGAGGATCGACAGCGCCACCAGAATCACCGACAGGATGATGATGACGATGCGGTATCCGCGGATGGATTTGTCCGTCTCGGGCTGGGGGAAATAATCCTCCTCGTCGAATTCCGACGGGTCGTATCCCATTTTGCTCTCTTCCATAAAAGCGTATTTTTTACAAAGGTAGAAAATAAAACCGAAAAAACTGCGGGTCGTGCCCCGCAACTTTGCGGTGCGCCGGTTTTTCGCCCCTATTCGGCATCGTCCGCCGGGCTTTCCGGCCGAAAAACGGCACTCCGAACAAGGTTACTTCGTCCGGCTCGTCAGCGGGTATTTCAGGTCTTTGTATCCCGAAATGTAGGCCTGGATACTGCCCACCTTGACCGGCGATTCGATGTAGAGCGGAATTTTGTTCGCGTCGTCCGAAATCCAGATCGTGAAGATCGTGCCGTCGGTGAACGAAAATCCCTCGGTGGTGCCTAACTGGCATTCGAACTTCAGGGTCTTGAAGCGCCCCATGTTGCGGATTTTCTTGTTCTCGCGCCCTAAGTAGCGGTAGTGCAGCCGGCGGATCGTGTCCTGGAGAACCATTTGCAGCGTGGCGGGTTCGCCGATGCGGAAATCCTCGGCTTCGGCCGACCGCAGGTTGAAAAAGAGCGATACGGCATCCATGCTTTCGGACGTCAGGGCCATGCTTTTCGTCCGCTCGGGACGCTTGCGGCTGCTCCAGCGCGTGTGGACGAGCGAATCGCTCCAGTCGTAGCGGTAGTGGCTCTCGAACGTATAGTCGCCTTCGCGCAGGTCGGAGTCGAAGCGCACGGGGCGCAGCGTCGCCGTGTCGATACGCACGGTGTAGGTATCTTCGAGGTTGAAAAACCACCGGTAGGTGGGCAGCGTGCGGCCCGTGCCGACGACCTTGTAGAACGTCCGCCCGTCGGAACGCTCCTCGGAGGTCTTCACCTCGACCGAGCCGACCTCGGTGTTGGGAAACATCTTCGCTTTGTAGCTCACGCGATAGAACAGTTGCTCGCCCGGGTGGTAGAGCTGAGCAACGGCCGTGGCGGCGAAGAGCACCAGGATGCAGGTCGAAAGGAGTTTTTTCATCGGGAGCTGAGTTTTTATGAAAACGTTTTCGAAACGGTTATTATTACGATATGCGCGAAAAATCGATCTCCTCACGTCCCGAATAGCGTCGGCGCAGGGCTTGCAACCCTTCGTGGTCGGGGTGCGAGAGGGTCGGATCGGCGGCGAGAATCTCCTCGGCGGCTTCGCGCGAGCGGCTGAGTATCTGTACGTCGGCCGTAGGATTGGCTATTTTCAAATCGAATGCCATACCGCTCTGCAACGTGCCGTTGATATCGCCCGCGCCGCGCAGTTTGAGGTCCAGTTCCGCCAGGCGGAATCCGTCGTTCGTCTCGCACATGGCTTCGAGCCGCGCCCGCGACTCGCGCGAGAGTTTTTCACCCGACATGAGGATGCAATAGGATTGTTCGCCGCCGCGGCCCACGCGCCCGCGCAGCTGGTGCAGCTGCGAGAGCCCGAAGCGCTCGGCCGATTCGATGACCATCACCGTGGCGTTGGGCACGTCGACACCCACCTCGATGACCGACGTGGCGACCAGAATTTGCGCTTCGCCCGACTTGAATTGCCGCATGGACTCCTCCTTGTCGGCGGGTTTCATCTTGCCGTGGCAGATCGCCGTGACGTACTGCGGCAGCGGAAAGTCGCGCGAAATGGCTTCGTAACCGTCCGTAAGGTCCTTGTAATCCATCGATTCCGATTCCTGGATCAGCGGGTAGACCACGTAGACCTGGCGTCCCAGGGCGATCTGCTGCCGCATGAACCCGAAAAGTTTGAGCCGTGCGGAGTCGGTATAATGATATGTCTTGATCGGACGGCGCCCGGGGGGCAGCTCGTCGATCACCGAGACGTCCAGATCGCCGTAGAGAGTCATGGCCAGCGTCCGCGGGATGGGGGTCGCGGTCATGACGAGGATATGGGGCGGGCGGGCGTTCTTGGTCCACAGCCGTGCGCGCTGCTCGACGCCGAAGCGGTGTTGCTCGTCGATGACGACCAGTCCCAGGTCGGCGAACTGCACGCGATCCTCGATCAGCGCATGGGTGCCGATCAGTATTTGCACCTCGCCCGAGGCGATGCCCTCCAGGGCGGTTTTCCGCTCGCGGGCCTTCGACGAGCCGGTCAGCACGGCGATCTTCACGTCCATGCCTTCGAGCATGCGGCCGATGGTGGCGAAGTGCTGGCGCGCGAGGATCTCGGTCGGCGCCATCATGCAGGCCTGGAATCCGTTGTCCACGGCCAACAGCATCGACATAAGGGCTACGAGGGTCTTGCCGCTGCCGACGTCACCCTGCAACAGGCGGTTCATCTGATAGCCCGTCACGGTGTCCTGCCGGATTTCGCGGATCACGCGTTTCTGCGCTCCCGTCAGCGGGAAGGGCAGCTTCTCTTTATAAAAGGTGTTGAAGACCTCTCCGACCTTCGTGAACAAAAATCCGTCGTTTTTCGACAATCGTTCCGTCCGGCGCGACTGGATTCCCAATTGCACGCCCAACAGTTCTTCGAACTTGAGCCGGTATTGCGCCTGCCGCAATCCTTCGGCCGACTGCGGGAAATGGATGTTGTAGTAGGCTTCGCGCAGGGGCATCAATCCGTAGCGGTCGCGCAGGTCGGCGGGAAGGGTTTCCCGGATGCGGTCTTTGGCCAGGGCCCAGGCGTTGCAGACGATCCGATACATACCCTTGGTGCCGAGCAGGTTCGAAATCTTCTCCGTCGAGGGGTAGATGCCCTGCATGCCGCTTTCGGGACGGCGCGAAAGGGCCTGCTCCATCGTCTCCAGTTCGGGATGGGCCATCTGGAGCTGTCCGCGGTAAAAGGCCGGGCGCCCGAAGACGAGGTATTCGCGTCCCACTTCGATGCGCTTCTCGATCCACGAGACACCCTGGAACCAGACCAGTTCGGCCTGTCCGGAGGCATCCTGCGCGTAGGCCGTGAACCGGCGCCGGCGTCCTTCGCCGGCGTAGGAGACACCCGTGATGCGGGCGCGGAACTGCACCAGCGTAGGGCCTCCGTCGACGATCTCGGCGATGCGGTAGATGCGTGTACGGTCGATATAACGGAACGGGAAATGGTCGAGCAGATCGCCTACGGTACGGATATTCAGCTCCCGGTCGAGGAGCTTGGCGCGCGCTTCGCCCACGCCGCTGACGAACTTGATATCGCTCTTGAGGTAATCCACAATGCAAATATAATGAAAAGCGCAGAGTTTTTGCCTCCTGCGGTTGAAAACTGCGGCTAAGAGTCGGGGGTCTAAATAAGCAAAACCGCGTCCGACTTTCGTCAGACGCGGTTTTCAGTGCCCAGGACAAGACTCGAACTTGCACGAACGCAATTGTTCACTACCCCCTCAAAGTAGCGTGTCTACCAATTTCACCACCTGGGCTCACGCACCCCGAACCGTGATTCGGGAGTGCAAATATAGATACTATTTTGCGAAACGCAAAATTTTCGGGACGAAAACTCGAATTTTCACCGTTTATTTTCACGATTTTTCGTTCCGAACCTTCGAACAGCAGGGTAGAAGGCACAAAAACGGGACGGAAAGAATCCGTCCCGCCGGCATATTCCCGCCTTGGAAATCTTCTCAGCGGAGTTTCATCTCGCGCAGCAGGTAATCCGCACCGCCGATGCGGTCGATGACGAACAGCACGTAACGGATATCCACAGCGATATTGCGGCAGATCTCCGGATCGAACGCGATGTCGCTCATCGTCGAACGCCACGTCCGGTCGAAGTTGATGCCCACCAACTCGCCGTCGGCGTTGAGAATCGGCGATCCGGAGTTGCCTCCCGTCGTGTGGTTCGTAGCCAGGAAGCAGACCGGCACCGTACGGCGCCCCTCGACGGTCGTCGCCCAGCGTCCGTAATCCTTCGCGGCATAGCGGTCGCGCAACGCCTGCGGAATGTCGTAATCGTAAATCTCGGGGTTGTCCTTGGCGATGATGCCGTCGACGGTCGTGCGCGGCTTGTGATACTCGCCGTCGGCATATTCGTAGCCGCCGACCCGGCCGTAAGCTACGCGCAGCGTGAGGTTGGCATCGGGGTAGAAGGCCCGCCGGGTATCCCACTCGCGCAAACCGCGGATATAGACCGTATACAGGTCGTTCAACCGGCCGCTGTTGAGGTTGCGCAGCGAACCGGTGCCGAGCAGCCAGCCTACGTGGTCGAGCATCCGCCGGGCACCTTTGCGCAGGGCGTCGATCGCCAGGGTATCGGTATCGTTCCACACCCCCTCGAACAGCTTCTCGCCGTAGGCCTCCGCCGAGCCGCAGGCCGCTACGCCGTCGAGGAACTCCGGCACTTGATACTGCACCGGACAGCGGCGGGCATACTCCCCGGCCAGGTAGCGGAACAGGGCGCGTTCGGTCGCCTCGCGTCGGGCGAATACCTCCTCGGCACGCGCCTCGGCCGAATAACGCGCCGGAAGGGCGGCAATGGTCTCGAACGTGATCTCGCGGGCGAAATAGGGATCGGCGATGCGGGCATATTCGTCGCGCAACTGCGCCACGACGTCGCGATAGGCGGGTTTATCGACCGCCCAGGCGTCGAAACGCTTCTCGTAGTCGGCCTTGGCCGCGCAGATTCCGCGGCGTTCGAGCCCCAGGACCTCTCCCTGCCACTTTTTCCAGGCATTGGCGATCGAGGCGTGTTTGGCCGCGTAATGGATACGCAGCGCGGGGTCGGACTCCTGCGCCGCACGGATGATGTCCAGCCGTCCGTCGCGGATGGCGATCTTCGCCGGATCGGAACGCTCGGCGATATAGCGCACGGCATCCGAAAGGATATACTCCTGCGTGTTGCCCGGGAAACCGTAGATCATCGTGAAATCGCCCTCCGCAACTCCGCGGGTCGAGATCGAGAAGCTCTTTTTGGGACGGTAGGGGACATTTTCGGGCGAGTAGGCCGCCGGACGATTCTCCTTCGAGGCGTAGACGCGGAAAACCGAGAAGTCGCCCGTATGGCGGGGCCAGATCCAGTTGTCGGTGTCGCCGCCGAACTTGCCGATCGACGAGGGCGGCGCAGCCACCAGACGCACGTCGTCGAACTGTTCGTAGAGGAACAAGAACTGCTGGTTGCCGTAGTACATCTGCTCGACGGCGGCCTTGTAGGATTCCCCTTCGGCCTCGGCCTTGCGGATGATCTCCTGGGCGGTTTCACCCGCGGCAATGCGCTCCGTAACCTCCTCCATGCGGACCAGGAAGCGCACCCACAATTTCTCGTTAGGCAGTTCCTCGGCTCGCGACCGGGCCCAGAACCCGTCGGTCAGGTAGTCGTGTTCGACCGAAGAATGGGCCTGGATGGCACCGTAACCGCAGTGGTGGTTGGTGAGTAACAAACCCTCGTCGGAGACGATCTCGCCCGTGCAGCCGCCGTTGAACAACACGACGGCATCCTTCATCGACGCCCGGTTGACCGAATAGATATCCTCGGCCGTGAGGCGGAATCCTTTGGCGCGCATGTCGTCGATGCGCGAAGCGATGAGGCTCGGAAGCCACATCCCCTCGTCGGCCGCGGCGGGCAGCAGCGTCGCGAGGAGCAAAAAGGTCAGCAATATACGTTTCATATTCTTTGGATTAGCGTTGTTAGATAACGATTCCGGCCTTCCGGATTGCACCCTAAGCCCCCTCCGAGGAGGAGGTTGGGGGGTCAGATTTATAAACGCGGCCAGGGGCCGCGAGGCTTCGACCGGCCTGGGCAAGATCGCGGCATATAACTTTCATTCGACGAACCGTTCCAACTCGGTGTATACTTTCTGTATGGGCAGCCCCATGACGTTGTAGAACGAACCTTCGATGCGCTCGATGGCCGCATAGCCGATCCACTCCTGAATGCCGTAGGCTCCGGCTTTGTCCAGCGGTCGATAGGTTTCGACATAATAGTCGATCTCCTCGTCCGTGAGCTTCCGGAACCACACCGACGAACGTACGTCGAAAGTATGCCGCCGCACGGCTGTACGCAGCGTAACGCCCGAGACCACCGTATGGCAGCGGCCCGACAAACGCCGGAGCATCGCCGCGGCACCTGCCGCACCGTCGGGTTTGCCCAGGACCTCGCCGTCGAGCACCACGACCGTATCGGCCGTGAGCAGGATATCGCCGGGCTCCAACGCCGTGGGGTAGGCCTCGCTTTTGAGTTGCGAGAGGTAGGCGGGGACCTCCTCGGCGGGAAGCGACGAGGGGTAAACCTCCCGGCACTCGTATTTCGGGGCGAGGAGATAGGGGAGTCCGCAGCCGCTCATCAGCTCGCGGCGGCGCGGCGACTGCGACGCCAAAATCAGGCGGCAGGATCGGAGTTTTTCGTGAAGGAGCACGCAATTACAAATTTTAATGTACCATGTTTTCGGATAGCGATCGTTTCATCCGACCGCTGTCGCTCGCAGCGTTCCGCTGCGTTTACAGTTCTGACCCACCCCCAAACCCCCTCCTCGGAGGGGACTTAAAGTACCGCTCATTAAGAAACGAGAATCTCGAACCGTCGGTACATATAAGTATCCAATTCGGTTTCTTACATTTTCGAGGGCACTATTTCAACCGGATCACACGCTGCGCGTCGTCGCTCTCGGGCAACGGTGCGGGCTGAAAGTCGGAATAGCCCAACGCAATGGCGCAGAGAGGTTCGCACCCCTCGGGAATGGGCAGGAATCCACGCAGGTAGTCCGCCGCGCTTTCGCCCTCGGGGGTATCCTTGCGGCGCGGGCGTCCGTCGACGTGCACCCAGCACGAAGCCAGCCCTTCGTCGACGCATGCCAACTGGAGCATCGTGGCGGCGATCGAGGCGTTCACGCGCCACAGATCGCTTTTCGTCGTGTCGCCCAGCACGAGAATCGCCATCGGGGCATTCTTCATGAATCCGGCGCCGTAGTCGCGCATGTCGGCCATGCGGGCCACCGTCTCGGGATCGTCCACCACGAGCAGCCGCGTCGAACGCGTATTACGGGCCGACGGAGCCGTCAGTGCGGCGTGGAGCAGCTGCCGGATGGTCTCCTCCGATACGGCACGGTCGGTGAATTTGCGCACGGAGCGCCGTTTTTCGATGATTTCCTTGAATTGCATGATTGAATTTGTTTAGCCACTATTCTCTTTAAATCCCGTCGGTTTCCCGATCGCAATCTCACTCGGGACGGCCGATGCCTCGCGGCCCCTGGCCGCGTTTATAAATCTGACCCCACCCCAACTGCGACAGCAGGCGAGGGCAATCGAGCCAGGCTC